>JAGNIJ010000037.1 GCA_018001225.1 Kiritimatiellia bacterium
CCGCCTGTTCCGTCTTGGCCACCGCCTCGGTCTTCGCGGGCTCGTCGGTCTTCTTGGCTTTCTTCTTCTTCGCCGCCCACGCGGGCTCCGCCGTCCACGCGACGACCAGGGCCAGCAGGACGCACTACAGCATGCGTACCGATGTCTTCATTCTTGCTCTCCTTTTCCTTTTTACGGGGCCGGCACTACTCCCGGCGGCCCGAAACACATATCCAGGTGCTCCTTCGGCGGCTTCGCGGTGAACGCGGAGACCGCCACGGTGACGATCACGGCCAGGGGGAACCCGATGATCATGGGATCGACGAACGCCCAGATCACCGGCCCCGCGCGATGAAACTTCTCGACGCCGTCCACCAGGTACACGCCCAGCGACCGGACGCCGAACAGCTTCTGGCACAGCAGCAGGGCGGTGGAGGCCTTCTCGTGGACAAAGGTCATCCAGGCCAGGCTGGCGACGGCGCCGACCAGCATGCCGGCGATGGCGCCGGCCCGCGTGATCGCGCGGCTCCACAGCGCGCCCAGGTACATCGGCAGGAAGGCGCAGGCGCAGAAACCGAAGAAGATCGCCGTGCCGCGCGCCACGATCTCGGTGCCCGACTTGCCGAACTGCTTCTCGAGCTCGTAGCCCAGCCACACGCTCGCCAGGAGCCCGGCCAGCACGCCGACGCGCGTCGCGATCACGCCGCCCCCGCCGCGGCCGTGCCGGAGCCCCTGTTCGTAAAGGTCCCGCCCGATCGCGGTGCCCATGGCGTGGAGCTGGCTGCTGATGGTGCTCATGGCCGCCGAGAGCAGGGTGAGCATGAAGAGCAGGGAGAACCAGCCGGGCAGGGACTCGGTGATGTAGAGCGGGATGATCCGCTCCACGTCGCCGCCCGCGGCCGCGATGGCGATCTTGCCCGCCGTCCGCTGGAAATGGATGTTCGTCAGGGCGCCGACGACGTAGGCGACGCCGACGGTCAGGAGGATGAACACGCCGCCGATGGGCACGGCGCGGTTGATCTCGCGTCCGCTCTTGACGGTCATGTAGCGCACCGCGAGCTGCGGCTGGGCCAGCACGCCGAGGCCGACGCCGAGCATGATGGTGCTGACGAGGGTCCACCACCAGGGCGAGCCGAAGGCCGGCATGCTCGTCCAGCCCCGGTGCCCGGCGGCGATCAGCTTCTCGGGCACCAGCGGGGTCATGGAGGACAGCTCCGCGTGGACGCTCGCAAAGCCCCCGAGTTTGACGTAGGTCAGCACCAGCAGGGCGGTCATGCCGGCCAGCATGATCGTGCCCTGGAGCGCGTCGGTATACATCACGCCCTTGATCCCGCCCATGATCACGTAGAGGCCGATCACGACCGAGAAGAGGAACAGCGCCGTCTCGTAGCCGATCCCGAGCTGCTGCGCCAGATACTTCGCCGCGCCCATCATCACGGCCGCCGTGTAGAGCGGCATGAGCAGGAAGATGAGCAGCCCGCTGGAGCCCTGGATGAACCGCGACCGGAAGCGCCGCCCGAGGAACTCGGGGAACGTGTGGGCGTCCAGCCGCAGCCCCATCTGGCGGGTCCGCGCGCCGAAGGCGACGAACGCGATGAAGATGCCGAAGAAGATGTTCAGGAACACCAGCCACAGCAGCCCCATGCCGTACACCGCCGCCACCCCGCCGAACCCGACGATGGCGGACGTGCTGATGAACGTCGCCCCGTAGCTCATGGCCATCACGTAGGGATGAATCCGCCGCCCGCCGATCAGGTAGTCGGTCGCGCCCCGGGTCGCCGCGTAGCCGCGGAACCCGAGGTACCCGATCGCAAACAGGTACACCAGGACGACGACGGTCATCCACACGGGGGCCATGTCTCTCCTCTCTCTCCGGATCAGCCGGCGGGTTTCGCGGGCGCGCCGAAGCACCGGGCCAGATGCTCGTCGGCGAATTTCCGCGACAACAGCGAGACCACGACGGTCACGACGATCGCGATCGGCAGGCCGATGAACAGCGGGTCCACGAAGGCCCAGATGAGCGAGCCGTGCTTCACGAACTGCTCGACCATCGCCCCGGCCTCCGGGCCCTCGACCATCCGGATCGCCAGCGAGCGCACGCCGAAGAGCTTGTTGCACAACAGCAGCGCGGTGGATTCCTTCTCGTGGACGAACACCATCCAGAGCAAGCTGGAAACGGCGCCGGAGAGCATCCCGGCGATCGCGCCGGCCTTGGTGATCGCCCGGGTCCACAGCGCGCCGACGTACATCGGCAGGAAGGCGCAGGCGCAGAGGCCGAAGAAAATCGCCGTCCCGCGCGCGACGATGGCCGTGCCCTCCTTGCCGAACTGCTTCTCCAGCTCGTAGCCCAGCCAGACGCTCAACAGGATGCCGATCAGGATGCCCAGGCGCGTGGCCAGCACGCCGCCCTTGCCCTTGCCCTTCCGCACGGCCTGCTCGACCAGGTCGCGGCCCAGCGAGGTGCCCATGGCGTGGAACTGGCTACTCAAGGTGCTCATCGCCGCGGAGAGCAGCGCGAGCATGAACAAGATGGAGAACCACCCCGGCATGGCCTGCTTGACGTACATCGGGATGATCGCCTCCACGTCGCCCGCCGCGGCCGCGATGGACACCTTGCCGGCGGTCCTGAAGAAATACACGTTCGTCAGGGCGCCGACCACGAAGGCCACGCCCGTCATCATGAGAATGAACACCCCGCCGACCGGCACGGCGCGGTTGAGTTCCTTGTTGCTTTTGACCGTCATGTACCGCACCGCAAGCTGGGGCATGGCCAGCACGCCGATGCCGACGCCCATGACGATGGTGCTGACCAGCGTCCACCAGAGCGGCGAGCCGAATTTCGGCATCGCGGTCCAGCCCAGGTGCCCGCCCTTGGCCAGTTTTTCGGGCACCAGGTGGGCCAGCGAACTCAACTCCCGGTGGGCGGGCGCGACCCCGCCGAGGGCGCTGTAGGTCAGGACGATCAGGACGATCATGCCCAGCAGCATGATCGTGCCCTGGAGCGCGTCGGTGTACATCACGCCCTTGATGCCGCCCATGATCACGTAGAGGGCGATGATGATGGAGAAGATGAAGAGGGCGGTCTCGTAGGAGATGCCCAGTTGTTCGCCCAGGTACTTCGCCGCGCCGATCAGCACGGCCGAGGCATAGAGCGGCATGAACACGAAGATGATCACCGCCGCGGCCCCCTGCAGGAAATGCGAATCGAAACGGCGGCCGAGCAATTCGGGGAACGTGTGGGCGTCCAGCCGCAGGCCCATCTGCCGGGTGCGCCCGCCGAAGAAGACGAAGGCCACGAAGATGCCGAAGAAGATGTTCAGGAACGTGAGCCACAGCAGGCCCATGCCGAACACCCCGGCGGCGCCGCCGAAGCCGACGATGGCGGAGGTGCTGATGAACGTCGCGCCGTAACTCATCGCCATGACGTACGGGTGAATCCGTCGGCCGGCCACCATGTAGTCGGACGCCGTGTGGGTCGAACGGTAGCCGCGGTAGCCCAGGTAGCCGACGCCGAACAGGTAAATAATAACCGCAATGGTCATCCACATGGATTGCATGGGGGTTCCTCCGTGAGCCTTACAGCTCTTCCTCGACCTTGTCCTCTTCCTCTGCCCAGTGGCGGACTTCCGCCTCGGGCTCCACCACGGTGTCCTCGCGGTTCCACCGGAGAACGCCCCACACCACGCACAGTACCGTGCTGGCGATGCACAGGATGTACGCCAGCCAGACCCACGGATCCTCGATGCCCAGCAGCATGACCCTATCCTCCTTTATCCGTCATCCTTGTTGCATAAACGGCCGGTTCCACGCCGGTTGCCCCGCTGCGGTCTCGAATAATGGCGGCCCATCCCCCGTTTGGCAAAGGAAAAAACGGTTTTTTTTGCCCCCCTCCGCAGCGGGCGGCTGCAACAAAATCGTTCACGGCCGTGAATGGATTTGTTTCAGTTCAGGAGCGGGGCGGCGTGGCGTGAAGACGCAAGGACGGCGCGCGCGGGCCGGGCACGGCCCAGTCCCGCGAGACGCGGCCGCCCGGCACCCATACGATCTCCCCGCGGCACTCGAGCACCGGCACGCCCGCGCGCGCTTCCCTCGGCATCTTCAGGTCGGTGAAAAGATCCTGCAGTTTCTTGGAGCCCGTCAGGCCGAAGGGACGAATCCGGTCGCCTGCTTTCCATGAGCGGGCGATCAGCGGCGAGCGCCCCGCCCGCGCGGCATCCAACCAGGCTTCCAGGTTCCCGCCGACCGCCGGGACCGAAAAACCGCGGCCGCGTTCCACCCGCACCCGCCAGCCGCTCTCCAAGGCGGTGACGCCGGGAATTTTCAACCGCGTCGAAAAAGAAGACGGCCCCGCGCGTCCGGCCTTCAGGACCCGCAGTTCCCCGGCCTCGCGGACCACCCGCCACCCGCCGGGCAGCGGCACCGATCCCCCGCCCCGCCGACGCTCCGCCAGCGCCCGGACGCGCTCGACGGCTTCGAAATCGAGCAAATCGGGCGGAACACCCGTTTTACCCAGCCACGCCCGGAGCGCCCGGCGCGCCAGGGACACCGGCATTTCAGACAGAACCGCCGCCGAACCGGAAAACCCAAGGCGGTCTGCCTCCCGCTCCATCCACCGGTTCTCCTCGCCGGAAATCTCGGCCAGACGGCACAAGGCCTTGCGCAGGCGCGGATTCAACCGCGCCGCGAGCAGCGGCAGGATCTCGTGCCGGACACGATTCCGGAGGTGCTCCGGATTGCGATTGGTGGCGTCTTCTCTCCATGCGAGGCCCCGCCGCTTCAGGAACGCCTCCACCTGCGCGCGGGTCACATCCAGCATCGGCCGGATCACCGGCATCCCGCCGTGTTCCGCCCGGCACGGGATGCCCGCCAACCCCTGCGGCCCGGCTCCCCGAGCCAGCCGCAGCAGCACCGTCTCGGCCTGGTCGTCGGCCGTGTGCGCCGTGGCAATCGCGTCCGCGCCGGCCCGCCGGGCCGCGCGCGCCAGGAAATCATACCGCGCCTCGCGGGCGGCCATTTCGATGGATATGCCCTTTTTCCGCGACAGGCCGGGGACGTCCGCCCGGCCCAGGACGAAACCGGCGCGCAGCCGCCGGGCCAGCCGCCGGACGAATTCCGCGTCGGCGTCGGCGTCGGCGCCGCGCATGCCGTGGTTCAGGTGGGCCAGGGTCAGCTTGAGTTTCAGACGCGGCCGCCATTCCGCCAGCGCCGCGGCCAGGGCCGTGGAATCCGCCCCGCCGGAGACGGCGAGGAGCAGGTGCTCGCCGGGCTGCACCAGGCCGTGCCGGCGGATCGTGCGTTGAATGTTCTGAAGCACGGCGGAATCCTCGGCCCCGCCGGCGGCGGGGTCAATCCAGAACCGTCAGCCCGCCCAGGTACGGGTGCAGGGCCTCGGGCAGGACGACCGAGCCGTCGGCGCGCTGGCCGTTCTCCAGGAGGGCCACGACGAGGCGCGGCAGGGCCACGCCCGAGCCGTTGAGCGTGTGCACGAAGTTCACCTTGCCCTCGGCGTTCCGGTAGCGAATCCCGGCCCGGCGGGCCTGGAAGTCGCCGAAGTTGCTGCACGAGGACACCTCCAGCCACGCCTTCTGGGCCGGGGCCCAGAGCTCGATGTCGTAGGTGTGGCACGAGGCAAAGCTCAAGTCGCCCGCGCACAACTCCAGGACCCGGTAGACCAGGCCCAGCCGCCGGAGCACGTCCTCGGCGTCCGCGAGCAGCGTCTCGAGTTCCGCGTCCGACGTCTCGGGTTCGACGAACTTGACCAGCTCGACCTTGTCGAACTGGTGCACGCGGATGAGCCCGCGGGTGTCGCGCCCGGCCGCCCCCGCCTCGCGGCGGAAGCAGGCGGAGTAGGCCGTCAGCTTGACCGGCAGCGGGTCACGGATGATCTCCTCGCGGTAGAAGTTCGTCACGGGCACTTCCGCGGTCGGGATCAGGTAGAGGTCGTCCGACGCGACGTGGTACATATCCTCGGCGAGCTTCGGGAGCTGGCCGGTGCCGGTCATGGACGCGGCGTTGCACAGGAAAGGCGGCGCGATCTCGCGGTAGCCGTGCTGCGTGGTGTGCAGGTCGAGCATGAACTGGATCAGCCCGCGCTCGAGGCGGGCGCCGCGCCCTGTGAAGAGCGGGAAGCCGGCGCCGCTCATGCGCGCCCCGCGCTCGAGGTCGAACAGCCCCAGCTTTCCGCCCAGTTCCCAGTGCGGCCGGGGCTCGAAGTCGAACTCGCGCGGAGTGCCGTGGCGGCGCACCTCGCGGTTCTGCGTGGCGTCATGGCCGGGCGGGACGGCGGGGTGCGGCAGGTTGGGCATGAACAGCAGGGCGTTGTTCAGCTTCTCCTCGGCCTCGCGGACGACCCGGTCCAGCTCCGCGATGCGGTCGCCCATGGAGCGCACCTCGGCCTGGCGGGCGGCGGTATCCTGGCCGGCCTTCTTCAGGGCGCCGATCTCCTTGGAAAGGACGTTGCGCTGGTTCTTGAGTTGCTCGACCTCGGTCAGGCCGTTGCGGCGGTCGCGGTCGAGCGCGAGGACCGCGTCGAGGTCCACGCCGACGCCGCGCAGGTCGAGGGCGCGGCGCACGTCGGCCTCGCGCTCACGGATGGTCCGGATATCCAGCATGGGCGGCCCGGCGGATCAGGGGGTTTCCGCGATCGGTTCCGGCGCGCCGGGCTCTTCCGGCTCCGGCTCGGCCGGCGCCGGAGCGAACGGGGACTCGGTGACGATCGGCAGGCCTTTTTCGACGGCCAGCTTTTGCGCGCGGTCGAGGCAGGGCGGGCAGTAGTTCCGGCCCTTCATGTCCAGTTCCTCGTTGTTGGCGTACAGCCACATCGCGCACTGGGGATTGGGGCAAGTCTCCAGGCCCAGGAGCAGACCGATGCTCATCATCACTTCCCGCTCGAGCCGCCGCCCGTACTGTTCCTCGTCACCGCCCTCCGGTTTCAGCAGGCGGGCGTTGACCACGGCCGTCCGCTGGCCGGGCAACTGCGTGCCGTGATTCGGGAGCTCCTCCAAAGGCACGGCCAGGACCACCAGGCAGGCGTCCTCCTCGCCGATGGACTGCGCCGCGGCCTCGCCGATCTCGTGAAGGCTGGCGGCCGGCTTCGCTTCGCGCGGCTCGAGCAGCCGGACCGGCAGGGCGAGGTTCTCCTGCGCGAAGGCGCGTACGCGCTCCGCCATCGCCGGGTCCAGGTCGCCGACGGCCAGCAGCGAAATCGTAGGGCCCGCGGCCCGGGCCCAGGCCGCGGCGAAAAGGGACAGACAACCGACCAGCATGCGCTTCATGATGGTTCTCCTCTTTTTCTATTGTTCCTGTTCCGCCGAACGCCGCCGGGGAACGCGCGTCGCCAGCAATTCCGGGTACCGCGGATCGGCCTTGATCTTGGCGAGATAGGGGTCTTCCTCCTGCAGCCAGGTGCGGGTCTCCGCGGGATAGTCCCGGATCAGGCCGGTCAGGATCGGCCAGGCCTCGTCGAGTCGGCCGTTCTCGGCCAGCATGCAGGCGCGCGCGAACACGATCTGCGGGTGTTTCGGCATCTTCGCGAAGGCGCGGTCCAGTAACTCCAGCGCCGCCTTGTACTCCCCGTCCTCGACGAGGGTGTACGCGTAATTGTAGAGGACCTGGGCCGTCTCCGGGAACCGCTCGCTCAAGTCCTTCATGATGGTCCGCGCCTGCTCCCGGTCGCCCTGCTCCATGATGGCCCGGGCGCGGTCCATTTCCAGGCCCAGCGCCTGCAGGCCCATCGCGCGGCTCTCTTCCAGTATAGCCAAGACCTTGTCCCACTGCTGCAGCCGCTCGGCCTGGCCGAGCCGGCGCAGGATCGCCACAACGTCGGGCAACTTGACGCCCAGGCCGGGCCCGAGGACCGTGTCGCACACCAGGTAGAACTGCTCTTCCGGCATGAGGAGGAGAAAGTCCGCCCGGTCCGCGTCCAGCCAGTTCGCCACCTGCGCCACGTCGAACGTAAACAGGTCGGCCCACGACTCGCCCTGGAGCGACTCGCCCCGGGCCGCCTTGACCAGAAGCCTGTTGAACCGCGCCAACAGGTCGCCGGGTTGCAACTCCAACGCGCGATCCGTCAGGACCTGCGCCGGCACAAACTGTTTCAGCCGGAGCAAAACCGAGGCGCGGCCGTTCATAAACACTACGCTGCTCGGGTCGGCCATCAGCAGCCGGCGGTAGTAGTCGTCCGCCGCGGTGTAGTTCTTGGCCAGCGCCGCGATCGCCGCCCCGCGCCGCAAGAGCAACCCGTTCTGGGGATCGATTTCCAGGCCCTTCTGGACCTCGTCGAGGGCCTTGGCCCAATCTTTCTTTTCGGCAAATACGTTGGCGGCGCGCAGGTGCTCCAGGGCTTTTCCCGCCGGCGGCAGGGCCACGCCGGCCGCGGGGGCCGGGGGCGCGACGGACGGACGGACGGAAGGCTCGGGGGCCGGCGTGTCACGCAGGGACATCGGGCTTGCCGGGAGCGCGGGGGATGCCCCCGGGTCCGCCTCCTTGTACTGGTCCACCAGCATGCCGTCCACGTAGTACGGATTACCGGCCGGCTCCTGCGCCAGGGCCAGACCCGCCAGGATTGCCAGGGCGCCCGCCATCTTGATCGCGTGGTTCATCATCCCATCCTCCGGATTGCCATCGAGCCGTCACCTTACCGTCGGCAGGATAAAAAGACAACCCCGCAGACGCCACGTTCAAACCCGGGCCAACGCCTCCAGGTCCTCCACGGCCAGATTCTGAAGCGAGTCCTCCACGCGGTCGGCCACTGCCAGCGAGCCGTGCGCGTGCGTCGTCCGCACCGCCAGGACCTTCAGCCCGGCGCCCCGGGCCGCCGCGATACCGGCGGGCGTGTCCTCGATGGCGACGGCGCGCGAGGCCGGGAACGCCCGCCCGGGGAACCGCGCGGCCAGGCGGCGCAGCGCTTCGCGGTAGCACTCCGGGTCCGGCTTGCTCACGGCCACGTCCTCCGCGGTCACCATGACGGCGAAACAGGCCTTGAGCCCGGCCCGCTCCAGGATCGGGTGGACATCGGACCGGAGCGCCCCGCTGCACAAGGCCAGCGGCACGCGGCCCGCGAGCGCCCCGATCAGGGGGACGACGCCGGGATAGGGCTCGACGCCCTGGCCCTCGGCCAGCTTCGCGAACGCCGCCGCCTTGGCGTCGATCAGCCCGGCCAGTTCCTCCTCCGCCAGCGGCCGGCCAGCATCCCGGAACAGGGCGCGGAACGCGTCCCGGTCGTCGAAGCCCATGTACCTCGCCCGGTACGCCTCCCACGCCAGCTCGATGCCGAGCGGGGCCGCAAGGCTCCGGAAGGCCTCGAAGTGCAGCGGCTCCGTGTCCGCGATCACGCCGTCGAAATCAAAGATCACCGCCGCGAGCGCCGGCCTGCTCACGGGGCCCCCGTCGGGGGCTGCTTGCGAAGAAGGGTTGTCACCTCGTCATCCTCCACCTGGTCGAAATTCCTGAAGAACTGGCCCACCGCGAAAAACACGTCCGGCACCTCGAGGCAGACCGTTTCGTCCGCCAGCGCCGCCACCTTCTCCAGCGTATCCGACGGCGCCACGGCCGTCGCGGCGACCAGCCGCGCGGGCCCGCGCGGGCGGAGCGCCTACAGCGCGGCGAGCATCGTCGCGCCCGTGGCGAGCCCGTCGTCCGCGACGATCACCTCCCGGCCCTCGACCGGGACCGGCGGCCGGACCGGCGTGTACAGCGCCCGGCGCTGCTTCAGGCGGTCCCATTGCACTGCCGCCTCGTGCCGGAGATAGGGCTCGTTGATCCCCAGCCGCCGCGCGGAGTCGGAAATCGTCACCCGCCCCTCCTCGTCCACGGCGCCCACGGCGAACTCCGGCTGGCCGGGCGCGCCGAGCTTGTGGACCAGCACGACGTCCACCTCGCCGCCCAGTGCGTCCGCGATCGCCGCGGCCAGCACCACCCCGCCCCGCGGAATGCCCAGGCACAGCGGCCGACGCCCGGCGTACGCCGCCAGGCGCTCCGCCAACCGCTCCCCCGCCTCCTGCCGGTCACGAAACACGGCCGGATTCTACAGCAGCCCGGCGGCAAGGCAAGAGGGGCATCAACGCTCAACACCCAACTTCCAACAGCCGACGTCCAACGGATTGGAAGTTGGGCGTTGAGCGTTGGACGTTGAATCTGTTTTCACCGCCCCATCGTTCTGGCCAGCAGCGGGCGGAGCTGTTTCAAGGTCCGGGTGTTAAGGACGTCCTTCTTCTCCAGCCAGCCGCGGCGGGCCTGGCCGACGCCGTAGCGCAGGTGATCGAGTTCCGGGATGCCGTGGGCGTCGGTGTTGATGCCCACCAGCACGCCCGCCTCCCTCGCCATCCGGCAGAACGTGTCGTCGAGGTCGAGCCGCAGCGGGTGGGCGTTGAGCTCGATGAAGCAGCCCCGCTCCGCCGCGTGGCGGATGATACGGGGAAGGTCGATGTCTATCGGCTCGCGCTCGAGAAGCAGCCGGCCGGTCGGATGCGCCAGCATGGTGAAGTGCGGCCGGTCCATGGCCTTGCGCACCCGCTCGGCCTGCTTCGCGGCCGGCAGCTTGAAGTGGCTGTGGATCGAGCCGATCACGAGATCGAGCGTCGCGAGGACCGCGTCCGGCAGGTCGAGCGAGCCGTCCTCGAGGATATCCACCTCGATCCCGCGCAGGATCGTGAAGCCGTCGAACTCGTTGTTCAATTCCCGGATCGCGTCCGCCTGCCGCGCCAGCTTCCGCTCGTCCAGGCCGCCGATCATCTTCAGGCGCGGGGAATGGTCGGTGATGGCGATATACTCGTAACCGCGCCCCTTCGCGGCGAGGGCCATCTCGCGCAGCGTGTTCTTGCCGTCGGTCGCGTCGGTATGCATGTGCAGGTCGCCGCGCAGGTGCTTCAGCTCGACCAGTTTCGGCAGCCGCCCCTCGCGCGCGGCCTCGATCTCGCCCGCGTCCTCGCGCAGCTCGGGCGGGATGAACGGCAGGCCGACGGCGGCATATACATCCTTCTCCGTGCGGCCGGCGAGGTATTCCTCCCCGCGGAAGACGCCGTACTCGTTGACCTTCAGGTCGAGCTGCTGGCCGAGCTTCCGCACGGCGATGTTGTGGGCCTTGCTGCCGGTGAAATAGTGCAGCGCGGCGCCGTAGCTCTTCTCCTCGACCACGCGCAGGTCCACCTGGATGCCCGAGCGGAGAACGACGGCGGACTTCGTGTCGCCGTGGGCCAGAACCTGGGCGACCTCGTCGTACGCGACGAAGGCGTCCATGATCGTCCCGGCGGACTCGGCGGTGACCAGGATGTCCAGGTCGCCGACCGTCTCGCGGCCGCGCCGGAAGCTGCCCGCGACGGTCACCCGGCCCGCGCCCGGCAGCTTCTCCAGGTAGGCGGTCAGCGACTCGGCGTAGGTCCGCGCGTGGGCCAGGAGGAACCGGCGGCCGGTGTCGGCCTTGACCTGGATCGCCTGCAGGATGTTCTGCTCCGTCTTCTCGCCGAAGCCGGGCAAATCGCGGATCTTCCCCTCGCGCGCGGCGGCCTCGAGCTGGGCGAGCGATTCGATCTTGAGGTCGCCGTACAGGACCTTGACCCGCTTGGGGCCTAGGCCCGGGATGCGGAGCAGGTCGGTGACACCGGGCGGGAACCGGGAGCGCAGCTTGGTGAGGGCGGTACAGGCGCCGGTCTGGACCAGCTCGATGATCTTCTCGGCGAGGTCGTCCCCGATGCCCTGCAGTTTTTTCAGATCCTCGCCGGCACCGACCATGTCGCGCAGCTCGCGGCCAAGGTCCTGGACCGTGCGTGCGGCGTTGCGGTAGGCGCGGATCCGGAACGGATTCTCTCCCTGGATATCGAGCAGGTCGGCGATCTCCGTGAAAACCGCCGAAATATCGGCGTTGTGGATCGGCATATTTTTAGTTTAGCAAAAGAGAGCACCTCGGCAAAGCAGACAAAATCCGAATATCGAATGTCGAAATCCGAAACAATTTCAAACGATCCAATCGCCGAAATGATCGAAAATCTGTTTCGGCCATTTGGATATTCGTGCTTCGGCTTTATTTCGAATTTCGATATTCGGATTTCGAATTTAGCCCTTGATGCAGATCATCGGTGCCAGCCGCGCGACCTTGCGCGCGAGGCCGGCGGCTTCGGTGGCCTCGATCACCCGGCTGACGTCCTTGTAGGCGCCGGGCGCCTCTTCCGCGACGCCCCGCATCGAGCGGCACCGGACCAGGATGCCGCGGCCGGCAAGGTCGTCCACGACCTCCCGCCCCTGCCACTGCTTCGTCGCCTGGGTGCGGCTCATCTGCCGCCCGGCGCCGTGGCAGGCGGAGGCGAAGGCGCGGCCCGCGCCCTCGCGCGTGCCCGCGAGAATCCAGGAAGCCGTGCCCATCGTCCCGCCGACCAGGACCGGCTGGCCCGCGGCGCGCAGGTCATCCGGCAGTTCCGGATGGCCCGGCCCGAGCGCGCCCGTCGCGCCCTTCCGGTGGACGAACAACGTCCGCGCGGCCCCGTCCACCTCGTGCGTCTCCTCGCGGCAGGTGTTGTGCGACACGTCGTAGAGCAGCGGCATTTCCATTTCGCCGAAGATCGACCGGAAGGCCTGACGGACAAGGTGGCCGAGGATCTGCCGGTTGGCGAGGGCGCAGTGGATCGCGGCGCGCATGGCGCCGAGGTAGGCCTGCCCGTCGGGCGACCGGATCGGCGCGCAGGCCAGCTCGCGGTCGGGCAGACTCAAGCCGTGCCGGCGCGCGGCGTCCAGCATGCGCTTCGAGTAATCGGTTGCAACCTGGTGGCCCAGCCCGCGCGAGCCGCAGTGGATGCTGACCACCGTCTCGCCCTTCCGCAGGCCGAAGGCGGCCGCCGCGGCCTCGTCGTAAATCTCCCGGATTTCCTGGACTTCGAGGTAATGATTGCCCGAGCCCAGCGTGCCCATCTCCTCTTCCTGCCGCTGGCGCGCGCGGTCGGAGACGTCCTCCGGCCGTGCGTCCGCGACGGCGCCCCGGGACTCGATGCGCTCCAGGTCATGGTCCGTCCCGAACCCCTGTTTCACGGCCCAGCGCGCGCCGCCGGTGAGCATTTCGCGCATCCGCTGATCGTTCAGGCGGACATGACCCGTGCTGCCGACGCCGGCGGGGACCTTGTGGAACAGCGCGTCGGCCAGGCGCTCCCGGACGCGCAGCACTTGATCGCGTACCAAGCCGGTCAGGTGAGTCCTTACGCCGCAGGAGATATCGAAGCCCACGCCGCCGCAGGAAACCACGCCGCCCCGGTCCGCGTCGAAGGCCGCCACGCCGCCGATGGGGAACCCATAGCCCCAGTGGGCGTCGGGCATGGCGTAGGATGCCTGCACGATCCCGGGCAGCGCGGCGACGTTCGCGACCTGTTCGGCCACCTTGTCGTCCATTTCCGCCAGGAGCGTTTC
This sequence comes from Kiritimatiellia bacterium, assembly GCA_018001225.1. Taxonomy (NCBI): domain Bacteria; kingdom Pseudomonadati; phylum Kiritimatiellota; class Kiritimatiellia; species Kiritimatiellia bacterium. The sequence goes on from JAGNIJ010000037.1 coordinate 13,366, forward strand.
GTCCGCGAAGATCACGCCCGGCACGCGCATCGGGCCGGAAGGCTCGAGGCGCCATTCGGAGGCGGAGATGCGGGTGAAACGGGAAAGCTTCATGGTTTCAACGTCCAGCTTCCACTTCTTATACATCCACCACGCACTGGACCAGCCAGTCGCCACCGGGTTGACGCTCCACCTTGAGGCCATGGTACGTGGCGGCCTTGACCTCAACGGCGGGGCGGTGCCGGTCCGGCTCGATGCTCTCGCCCCAGGCCGTGGCGCGCAAGTCATTCTTTTCCAGGCAGACCTCGAAGCGGGAGAAGAGCATGCGGCGGGCGGCCATCTCGTAGACGAGGGCGTTGAGCCAGTCCACGAGGAGGGATTCGGGGTCGAGCGCCGAACAGCGGATTTCCACGGGCCGCTCGGCCCGGACGCTTTCGGGATCGGTGACGACGGCGGTGAGCGCGAGCGCGATCCGCGCGAAGGCGTCGTCCAGCGTGCCGCCGCGGCCGCGCAGGCCGATGTCGGCCTGGTGCTCGAAGTGCTCCCAGCGGGCGGCGGTCATGGGTATCCGCCCTTCGGTCTCGCGGGAGCTCGACCCTCCAGGCGGGTCAACCTGGAGGGCGGAACTCCGCGACGCCGGCCGGTGCGACGATCAATAGTAGAACCGCAGGCCCATGTGGAGGCCCACGTCCCAGTTGGTCAGTTCGTCGTCGGCGATGTAGACATCGTCCGTGGCCAGCGACAGGGTCGCGTGGATGTCCAGGGCGACGTTTTCGACGAGGTAGATCTTCGCGCCGGCCATGCCGCTGAAGACGAGCGCGGTGGTGTCGTCGCCGTTATTGACATCGGTCATCAGGAGGGAAATCGCGCCGCCCATGTACGGGACCGTGATGGTCTCGATGTCGAAGTGGTACTCACCGAACCCGCCGATGGAGTAGCTGTCGCCGGGATCGCTCAAGAAGACGTCGCCGCGCACGCCGGCCTCGACGAAATCGGTGACGAAGTAACCCCAGCCGAGGCCGAGGTCGAGCACGGAGCCGCCCGCGCCCTCGAAGTCAAAGCTGCCGTCCACCTGGATTTCCTGGGTGCCTTCCTGGAGCATGACGGCGGAGGCGGACGCCGCGAGGCACAGGCTCACGATCAAAGATCCGACGAATCGTTGCACGGTATGTTCTCCCTATGGTTGTATTCGCCCCCGGTCCGGGGGGGTGTGGCGGGTTTTGTATGCCGATGGCGGTTCCGGTGCAATGTTTTTTTGGAGGGGGCGGCGCACTTTCGGCTTGCACTCCGGAACGCAGGTCCTAACCTACCGCGCATTCGACGCAGGGCAGAATTGCCGAAACGCTCTACGAAAGGGTTGCGCCATGGCTTTTGAACCGACTTCCATGCCGGACATACGGATGCCGGAGGAATTTTCCCGGCTGCGCGAGCTGGCTTATAACCTGTGGTGGTCGTGGACGCCGCGGGCGCGGGCGATGTTCAGCAACATCAGCCCGCCGCTGTGGGCGTTGTACCGCAACCCCGTCCAGCTGCTGATCGACATCGAGCCGCACCACTGGCAGACGCTGCTGGCCGACGGCGGCGCGTTCATGTCGGAATACCGCCGGGTGATCCGCGAGTTCGATCGGTACATGGATCCCGAGTCGGAGACGCCGTTCAAGAAGGCCTTCCCCGACTACAAGGGCGGGCCGGTGGCCTACTTCAGCACGGAGTTCGGCCTGCACGAGAGCCTGGGCATCTACTGCGGCGGCCTCGGGGTGCTCTCCGGCGACCACGCGAAGGCGGCCAGCGACATGGGCCTGCCGTTCATCGGCATCGGCCTGTTGTACCGCCACGGGTACTTCCGCCAGAACATCGACAACGACGGGCGGCAGCACCACCTCTTCAACGAGACCGACTTCTACCGCATGCCCGTGCGCCCGGTGCACACGGCCAGCGGCCGCAACCTCCTGATCGGCGTCGAGTTCCCGGGCCGCGAGATCAAGGCCCGCGTCTGGCAGCTCACCGTCGGCCGCGTGAAGCTGTACCTGCTGGACACGGACATCACGGAGAACGAGATGGCCGACCGGCCGATCACCTCGCAGCTCTACGTCCGCGGCCGCGAGATGCGCTTCTGCCAGGAGTTGCTCCTCGGCGTCGGCGGCGCGCGCATCCTGCGCGAGATGAAGATCAAGCCCGCCGTGTGGCACATGAACGAGGGGCACTCGGCCTTCCTGCTGTTCGAGCGCCTGCGCGAGCTGATGAAGGCCGGCCGGACCTGGGACGACGCGATGAACACCATCCGCAAGGACACGATGTTCACCACGCACACGCCCGTCCCGGCGGGCAACGAGGCGTTCGACATGGACCTGGTCGAGAAGTACCTCGGCCCGCACGCCAAGGGCATGGGCGTGGCCATGGACCGGCTCCTGGAACTGGGCAAGGCCTATCCCGGCGGCGGGGGCCAGCCGTTCAACCTGACGGCCCTGGCGATCCGGATGAGCTCGTACGCCAACGGCGTCAGCCGGCTGCACGGGGACGTGTCCAACGACATGTGGCGGCACCTGTTCCCGCAGGCGCCGCACGACAGCCAGCCGATCAAGGCGATCACCAACGGCGTCCACGTGGCGACCTGGCTCGGGCACGACATCCGCGAGCTGGTCGAGGAATCCCTCGGCCACGGCTGGCAGGACCGGTGCTGCGACCCTGAATTCTGGCAGGGCGTGAAGAAGATCCGCGACGACGATCTGTGGGCGGCCCATATCCACCAGAAGGAGCGCCTGATCCGGCTGCTCCGCCACCGGCTGGTCGAGCAGTTCGCCCGGCACGGCAACAGCCCGGACGAGATGCGCGAGGTGGAGCGGATGCTCGATTCCAAGGTGCTGCTGATCGGGTTCGCGCGGCGCTTCGCCACGTACAAGCGCGCGGCGCTGATCTTCCGCGATTACAACCGGCTGCGCGCGATCCTGACGAATCCCGAGCGCCCGGTGCACATCCTGTTCTCCGGCAAGGCGCACCCGGCCGACCAGCCGGGCCAGGATCTCGTCCGGCACATCTACAACATCGCGTTCCACTCCGACCTGCGCGGCCACATCTTCTTCGTCGAGGACTACGACATCCGCATCGCGCGGCACATGGTCCAGGGCGTGGAAATCTGGCTGAACACCCCGCGCCGCCCGCGCGAGGCCAGCGGCACCAGCGGGATGAAAGCCGCGATGAACGGCGCGTTGAACGTGAGCATCTCCGACGGCTGGTGGCCCGAGGCCGCCAACGGGCGCAACGGCTGGACCATCAACGCCGGCCGCTACTTCGACAACGAGGACATGCAGGACTACGAGGACTCGACCTCGTTCTACCATATCCTGGAAAACGAGATCGTCCCCGCCTTCTACGGCCATCGCCAGAAGGGCGTCCCGGCGGACTGGGTGGCGATGATGAAAGAGGCCATGGCCACCATCATCCCCGAGTTCAGCGCCGCGCGGATGCTGCGCGACTACACCCGCGACGCGTACATGCCGCTGGCGGGCGGGAAGTAGGCCGGGCCTTTATTCCACGTCCGCGTCCACGACGTTGTACGGCGTGGCGATCGCGTTGACCATGGGCCCCAGGTCCAGGGCCTGGCACCGGACGTGGGCGATCCGGCAGGAACCCGATCCGGAGTTGGTGACCGCGCCGGCGACTGTGGAGTCGTAAATCACCGCCCCGTCGGCGACCATGATCCCGGCGCCCCACCGGCAGCCCTCCATCCGCCCGCCGAACTGACCGCGCCACGTGTCGGAGTCCATCCAGCAGTGGAACAGGCTCCCCGTGATGTCGTCGTCGTTGCCCCCGAACGAGCGTAACCCGCCGCGGCAGTTGATGAACGTGCCCGAGCAGTGTCCGTCCATGCCGAACGACATGGCGCCGGCATGGCAGTTGATGAAGGTCCCCGACGCGTAGCTGCCGAGATGGCTGCCGAAGCTGTCATCCTCCGCCACGCAATTGAGAAAGAAACCGGAGGCCATCCCGGCGCGGCTCCCGAAGCAGGTATCCCCACCGATGCAGTGGAGGAAGGTCCCCCCGGCGATGCCGCCCCAGCCACCGAAGCCGGCGCCGCCGCTCCGGCAGTTCCGGTAGGTGCCGGTGGCGTAGCCGCTGCCGCCGAACGCGAAATTGCCGCCCGCGCAGCGGTCGAACGTGCCGCGGGCGTCGGTGAACGCGCCGAAGCTCGCGTCGCCGCCGGCGCAGTCCTCGAAGGTTCCCGAGGCCTCGGCCCCCACGCTGAACCCGAAGCTGGAGTCGCCGCCCTCGCAGCGCCGGAACACGCCCGAGGCCCGGCCGCCCGGCCCGCCGAAGCTGTTTTCGCCGCCCACGCAATCCTCGTAGGTCCCCGCGTACTCGACCTCGCAGCGCATGGCCCAGGCATTCGTGTCGTTGGCTTTGAAGCGGCAGTTGCGGATCACGGTGTTCGAAAGGCCGGACTCCGGGAAATACGCCGCCGGGTCGTTGAAATCACCGCCGGCGATGCCGTTACTGCGCGTGCACTCCACGAAGAGGTTTTCGATCCGGACGTCGGAGGCCGATTGGAGAATCACGCCGAAATAATCCACGTCCGCCGAGCCGACGAGGCGCTGGTCGTCCCGGGCGGAGGACACGCCCACCACGTCCACGTGTTCCCCGGTAAGCTGCAGCGCCTCCGAGCCCAGGTTGTACACGCCGGGCGAGACGAGGAGCGCGACGCGGTTGCTGCCGCTCCGGGCCTGGCCGTGCGGCCAGAGATTGGTGGCCAGGACATACGCGGCCAGCAGGTTCCGCCCGTTCAGTTCCTCGTCCCGGCAGGGCTTGACGGTCACGCTGGCCTCGCCGATCTCGAAATACGAGTCGTCGCGGAAGACGCCCTCGATCACGGACCTGAACACCCGGCCGCTCAACGCGGCGATCACCGGCGCCTCCCAGCGGCAGCCTTCCATGCGGCCGGAGAGCTGCCCGCCGGTCCAGTTGGTCCCCTTCATCCAGCAATGCAGGAAGACGCCGCCGGCGCTGCCGCCCAGGGCGCCAAAGCTGTTCTCCTCCCCCGCGCAGCGGATGAACGTTCCCGAGGCCGAGGCGTTGACGCCGCCGAAGCTGCCGACCCCGCCCGTGCAATCCTCGAAAGTCCCGGACGCCGTTCCGAAAAAGGCGCCGAAGCTGCCGTTTCCCCCCGTGCACCGGCGGAACCGGCCGGAGGCCTGGGCGCTGAAGCCGCTGCCGAAGCTGAAATCGCCGCCGTCGCACTCGACGAACAGGCCGGAGGCCCGCCCGAACTGGCCGCCGCCGAAGGCGTAATCCTCGGCGACGCAGTTCTCGTAGATGCCGGCGTAGTCCACGCCCAGCCGCATGGACCAGCTCGCGTCCTCGCCGACCGCCTTGAACCGGCAGTTGCGCACCACCGTATTGGACAGGCTGGAATCGGGGACATAGGCCGCGGGATCCGCGCTATCCCCGCCCGTGCCGCCGCCGGCGCGGGTACATTCGACAAACAGGTTCTCGATCCGCACATTGTCGGCGGTCTGCCGCAGGACGCCGGTATTGTCGCCGTCCGACGCGCCCCGGATGTGCTGGTCCTCGCGGGCCGAGGAAAGTCCGACCAGGTCCACGAAGTCGCAGGACAGGGTGAGTTGGTCCGTCCCCAGGTGGTACCGGCCCGGCGGCACCAGCACGACGGCCCGGTTGACGGCGCTCAAGGGCAATCCGTGCGGCCGCAAGTTCGTGGCCGCGGTGCAGGCCGCCAGCAGGTTCAGCGCATTGACCGCCTCGTTGTTGGTCACGGACACCACTACGAAAGCATCGCCGCCGCGATAGGCCAGCGGGCCCAGGGGGCGCCCGCCGGACACGATGCGTTCGCGGGGCGACAGGCGAACCCCGCCGATCTCGACCTCCAGGTACACCGGGTTATTGGTCAGCGCCACGGCGAGCGGCGTGCCGACGGGATTGTCGCCGAGCAGCGTGGAATAAAACCCGTCGGCGACCGGGACGTTCACATCCTGCTCGATATAAATCTGCAAGCCCCCCGCCGGCAGGACGTAGAGGCGGAAGATCGGCGAGATCGTTCCGCTATACAGGTTCGTGCCGTTCAGCAGCCGGCCCTGGTAGTTCACCAGGCCGGGAACCTGGGCCGCGGCGAGGCCGGGCCAGGAGCAGATCAACGCGGCCAACAGCCGGCGCACCGGATTCGCGCTCATGGAGAAACCTCCCCGTTACATGGCCCCCTCACGGACATAGTACAGGTTTCCCGCCAACGGCACGAGAAAAAAAATCAAGTCAGTACTTCCGGAGCTTGTCTCCGCCCCGGCTCCTTCGTTATGCTTCAGCCTGTAAGGGCGAGATGACGGAAATGGCCGGGGATCAGCGACGGCGGTGTTCATAGGAGGTGCATCATGCGAAGGCTTACCAGGCTGGGCACAATCGCCGCGATCATTCTGCTCATGCGACCCATCCCCTCCGCGGCGACGGAACACGCGGCCAATGGCTGGCTTGTTAAGAAGTGGTCCCGCGAGACGTCCTGCCGCTGCGGCGACGTGATCCGCTACTACATCCTCGTCCAGCGCACGGGCGGCAATGCCGATAACGTCGTTATCAATGACGGCCGGCCGGCGGCCTCCACCGGCTACGTCCCCGGCAGCATCGTCTCGATGCCGAGCATCCCCTACAGCGGCGGGAGCACGGACACCTACGTGGCCTGGAATCACACGATGAACCAGGGCGACATCTTCGTGGCCCAGTACGATGTCCAGCTTTCGACGCCGCTCTACACCGGCCAGCGGATCCGCAACTACGTGCAGGTGAACAAAGACCCCTACGATGCCAACTATCACATCTCCGCGGATTACGACCTGTGGGCCGCGATGGGCAACTACACGCGCGGCGCCAAGCGGAACAGCGGCGCCGCGGGGGAGCCGGTCAACGCCGCCACGGGCGAGTACTTCCTCGAGCCGCTCACGGACCTCGACCTCGGCGGTCCCCTGCCGCTGCGCTTCACGCGCTGGTACGGCTCCGCGCTCAACGACCCGGGATTCGACACGATCGGCAGCGCGCTGGGCATGAACTGGATGCACAACTTCGAGGTGCAGGCGTTCAAGCCGGCGTCCTCCTGGAGCATGTTCGTCATCGCCGAGGGGGGCAAGCAGGTCTATTTCACCGAGGTCTACAGCAACAGTTCCTCCTCGTGGTCCCTCAACTTCGAGCAGGAGCCCGTCCCCTACGAGTTCAAGTACGACGGCGCGGATTTCTGGTTCCTCGATCCCGAGCGGGAGCGGGCCTACCGCTTCGACGCCACAACCCGGTCCTACGCCAAGGAGGTCGTGGACCGCAACGGCAACGCCCTCCTCATCCAGCGGCGGTCCGACATGCGGGTGACCAACGTCACGGACGGCCTCGGGCGCAGCCTGCGCTTCGAGTACAATGCCGCCAGCAACCTCGTGGGCGTGACGGACGGCGCGCGGGCCGTGTCATTCGGCCAGGACACGAACGGCTACCTCGTCGCTTTCACCAACGCCCTGGGCGGGGCCACGCAGTACGCCTACGATCCGGTCTTTTCCCACATCGGCCTCAACGAGGCGCTGATGACTTCGATCCAGTACCCGCGCGGGAACATCCCATACACGCAGACCTACGACATCAACGGCCAGGTCGTGGCGCAGGCCGACGCGTACGGGAACAACTCGGCCTTCGCGTACACGCCGCCGACCACCGGCGTCACCCAGGTGACCGATCCCTCGGGGACCTTCGCGCAGACGCACTACGACCGGCGCCAGGTCGCGGAATTCACCGACCAGGCCAGCAACACGTTCCGCATAGGTTACCACTTGCGCGACGTGCCCACGAACCTGGTGGACCGGCAGGGCTTCGAAACGGCGTTCGCCTACGAGGAGGACAGCCGCCGGCTCACGGAATACGTGGACGCCGGGGGCCGGACCACCCTTTTCACCTACGCCTGGACCGAGCAAACCTTTACCAGCAGCGAGACGGGGAGCAACGTGGTCTTCCGGTTCCGCGACCTGACCGGCGTGACCCACCCCGACGGGACCACGGAGCAGTTCCATCGCGACGGGCGCGGCAACGTCACGAACTACGTGGACCGGGCCGGGGCCACCTGGCGGATCACGTACAACAGCCGCGGCCAGCCGCTGACGCTCGTCAACCCGCGCGGCGGGGTCCAGGCCTGGGCCTACAACGCCGACGGCACGCTGGCGTCGGCCAGCAACACCGACGCGGGGCCCGTGACCTTCAGCTACGACGCCCTGCGGCGCCGGACGAAGTCCACGTATCCCGACGGCGCCTCGGAATCGCTGGAGCTCGACGCGCTGGACCGGGTCACCCGGGCGACCAACGGCTACGGGCAGGCGACGGCTTTCGCGTTCGATGCGAACAGCGTGCCGACCGGGAACACCGATCCCGCGGGCCGCATTTTGACTCACCTGACCGATTTGCTCGATCGCCGCACGAACACGGCGGACAACCTCGGCCCCCTGCGGACGGCGACGTACGACGCCATGGGCCGGCTCGCGACGGAAACCGATCCCGCCGGCACGACGACGTACGGCTACGACTTGCGCGGCTGGCCGACCAGCGTGTCCCGCGGCGGGCGGACGCGGCAGCGCCGCTACGATGCCGACGGCCGGGTCACGAATACGGTCTCCCCGCTGGGAAATACGGTGACTTACCGGCGCGACGCACGGGGGCTTCCGACGCAGATCGTGGACCCGCTCTCACGCACCAGCTCACTGGCGTACGACGCCATGGGCCGGTTGGTCTCCGCGGCCGATCCGCTCGGGAACAAGATGAGCTTCGGCTACGACGCCGCGGGACGACCGGTGAGCATGACCAATCCCGTCGGCGCTTCGGCCTCGATCGAGCGTGATGCGGCGGGGCAGGTCATCCGCCAGACCGATTTCGACAACAACGCCTGGACGTTCGGCCGCAGCCCGATGGGGCTCTTGACGGCCGTGACGAATCCCCTGGCCCAGGTCACGCGCTTCACGTACGACACATCCGGCCGACCGGCGCAGCGCGACCACGCCGACGGAACGCACGAGACGTGGGCCTACGACGCCATGGACCGGGTGCGCATGCATACCGACCGCGGCACCAATGCGTGGTCCTACGGTTACGACGCGCTCGGCCGCCTCGTCGCCGCCACCAACCCGGCCGGCGGCGTGACCCGGTATGCCTATAACCTCGATGGAACGGCGGACTCGGCCAGCGACTCGGACACCGGGCCGGTGTCCAACCGCTACGACGCGGCGCGCCGGCGGGTCCAGACCCTCCTGCCCGGCGGCGCGGCCGTGTCGTTCGCCTACAACACGAACGACGAGATCGTCGCGGTGACCGACGCGAACGGCTGGACGAGCCGGTTCGACTACGACACCGACGGGCGGCTGACGGCGGCGACGGACCCCTACTCCAACCAGACCCGCTACGTCTACGACGCCGCGGGCCGCCTGACGAGCGTGGTGAACCGGGTCGGGGGCACGACGCGCTTCGAGTACGACGCGGCCGGGCGGCTCGTCGCGGCAACCGATCCGGCGGGCGTGCTGACCGTGTACAGCAACGACGCCGCGGGCCGGCGCGTGTCCGCCACCGTCGGGGGGCGCACGTGGCGCGTGGCCTACAACGGGTCGGGCTTCGCCACGAGTTCCGTGACGCCGCTGGGCCGGTCGAATCGGATCGTGCCCGACGCGCTGCAGAGGCCCGCGGCGCTCGTGGACGCGCTGGGCCGGAGCCACACCGTCACGCGCGACAGCCTGGGCCGGGTCACGGCAGTGACCGATCCCCTCGGCCTCTCGGCCACCTTCGCGTACGAGAGCCGCGGCCGGCTCGCCTCCGCCGCGGGCAGCGGCCAGGCCCCGGCGCTGTACGAGTACGATGCGCTCGGTGCGCTGACCCGTCTCACGGACCCCAACAGCAACGCCTGGACATTCGGCTATTCGGCGATGGGGGCCGCGCTGTTCGCGGCGGACCCGCTGGGCCGGACCAACCGCTTCACGCGCAACGCACGCGGCCAGGTCACGCGCGTGACCTTCACCGATGAAAGCTGGGCGGACCTGTCCTACGCCCCGGCGGGACAGGTCACCGGCACGGTGCACTCGACCGGCGAGAGCTACGGGTTCAGCTACGACCGGCGGGGCGACTGGGCGGGGGCCCACGGCATCGCGGTTCAGCGCGACGCCGAGGGGCGAGTCACCAACACCGTCTCCACGGCCGACGGCCGGGCGTTCTCCGCGGCCTACGACGCCGCGGGCCGGCTGGTCTCGGCGGGATACGACAACGGGGCGTTCCAGGTGAACTACACGTACGACCCGGCGAGCGGCCTGCTCACGGGCGTGAGCGACACGTTGAGCGGCGCGTCGGTCTCGTTCCAGTACGACGCCGATTCCCGGCTGACGGGCCTCGCGCGCGGCAACGGCGTCCACACGACCTACGAGTACGACGACGCGGACCAGGTCGCGCGGATTGCCCACGGGTCGCTGATCGATCTCCGGTACGGATATGACCTCGCGGGCCGGGTAACGGGCCTGGTCAGCACCGCGCCGGTTGCGGCCTTCGGCGGCGTGGCGACGCTCGTCACGGGGACGACATACGACGCGGCCGCGCAGGCGTCTTCGGCGGGCTACCGCTACGACTCGCGGGGGAGGCTGACCAACGCACCCGGACACACGTTTGCCTGGAACGGCGCCTCGCGGCTGACCGGCGCGGACGGGGCGGGCCTGGCCTACAACGGACTGGGCGGGCTTGTCACGCGGACGGAAGCGGGGACTTCGACGCGGTTCTACTACAACCACGGTCTCGGTCTGGCCCCGATCGTCGCCGAGCGAAACGACACGGCAGGGACGTTCGCGCGGTACTACGTCTGGACGCCCCGCGGGGTTCTGCTCTACATGATTGACGTCGCCGCGGGCCACAAGCCGCGCTACGGGCACTTCGACCGCGTCGGCTCTACCGTCGCCCTGACGGACGAGGCCGGCGCGGTGACGGACGCCTACGCGTACACGCCGTTCGGGCAGATCGCGGGGCGGCTGGGCGCGTCCAGCCAGCCGTTCACGTACATCGGCGCGTGGGGCGTCCGCCGGGAAGGGAACGGCGCGCTGTACCAGATGCGCGAGCGCTACTACGACGCGGCGCTCGGCCGGTTCCTGTCGCCCGAACCGCTCTGGCCACAGATTCGCCGGCCCAAGGCGCTCAATCCCTACCAGTACGCCGGCGCGGACCCGGTCCGGCGGATGGATCCGACCGGCCTGGACGACGAACCGATCGGCGTGTTCGTCAATTCCAATACCAAGTCCATTCAGTTCATTGATCCGTTGAGTTTATCGCAGCTCGAGCAGTCGTTCTACTGGCGCGTGGACGAGGTGAGCGACGCGCCGTCTCCACCCGCCGGCGACGTCTGGAGCTTCGGGGAACATCAGAGCGTATGGCTCCCTCCCCAACCGCCCGCCGGGCAGTTCTGGACGTATCAGCCGCCGGTCAATCCGTTCGGCGCGATCGACACGCCCACGCCCGGGCCGGCGCGCTCAAAAAAACCACTAAAAGGATTGGCTATTATCGACTTAGGCGACGGCGGTGTCGTGATCGGGGAACCCTACCCGCCGTATCAGGATTCCCTCCATCCTCCCTTCCAGCCGCCTGAATTCCCGCAGCCGCCCGCCGGGCAGTTCTGGGTTTATACTCCGCCGGTCAATCCGTTCGGCTCGCTGGACACGCCGGCAAGCGGGCCCACTCGCTCCTCGATACCCGTGACCGGCTGGGTTCTGGACGACATCGGTCCGGGGGCCCTCCCCGGCCCTCACTACATGCCGGGCCCGGGGAATCCTTTTGGGCAGACGTATTACTGGCGGGTGGATGAAGTGGGCGACGCGCCGCAGCCGCCGGCCGGAAGTGTCTGGAGCTTCTCCCCGAGAGGCTATCTCGACCCGTACTGCCATCAGCGGCCAAGGAACACGAGTCCGCAGGGCTCCCACGGGCCTTACCGGGGCGGCCGCCCGCCCAACACGGGCATAGGTATTCCTCCAAAGCGGGGCACCAGCCAGTTGTTCGGCGTGGACACCATCGCGCTGGATCCGGTCGGAAACTACCTCTATGTCGCCAACCCGACCGCGTCCGGGGGATTATCCACACTGTCCATCATTGATCTAACGGCCCAGAACCAGGTGAATTACATGCCGGGTTCCGGCATCCCGACAGGCATCGCGTTCAGCACCATCAAGGATTGAGGAGGGAACCCATGAACACCATCCAACGCCTCCGCCTGGCCACGACAACGCTCATCCTCCTGGCTTCGTCGAGTCGGGCCGCGCAGGAGAGCGTCGCCTACACCTACGACGACTCCGGGCGCCTCGTGACGGCCGCCTGGTCCATGGGCTGTTCCAATGCCGCGGCGCATTACCAGTACGACGCGAACGGCAGCCGGACGGGCACGATCCACGTCGCCGCGAACGACACGAGCGTGGACACGGACGGCGACGGCATGCCGGACCTCGGCGAGCTGGCCTTCTTCGGCGGGCTGAACGCGGACGGCGCAGGCGATCCCGACGGGGACGGCCTCGTCACCAGCAACGAGCTGGCGCTCCTGGGGAATCCCTTCCGGGCCGATACGGACGAGGACGAGATGAGCGACCTGGACGAAGCCATCGCGGGAACCCGGCTGAACGATCCGCTTTCCTTCTTCGCCCTCCTGCGCTTGTCGGTGGCCACGGGCGGCGTGTCGCGGGCGAGTTGGGACGCCCGGGCCGGCCGGACCTACCAGCTGGAAACGAGCGCGGGCCCGCTGGCGGCGTGGACGAACATCGGGGCGCCCTACGTCAGCACCCACGACGGCTCCTACTCGGCCGAGCAGCCGCTCGGGACCGCCGTCCTGTACCGGGCGCGGGTGCGGCTGACGGAATGAGTCCCGGAGGCGGGACACCCGCGTCCCGCCTCGCCAAGCGCCGCGGGGGCTCTACTTCGACCGCGACCGCACCCGGTAGAAGAGGCCCGTGTACGAGTTGAGGCCGAGCCAGCGGCCGAGGTCGTAGTACTGGCATTCCGGCTCGCTGGGAATGATCTTGGCATAGGAGGTCCAGTTCGCCCCCGGCCCGAGCGCCGTGGAGACCTCGATTTCGTTGGTCGCCCCCGCGCTCAAGTTGACCAGGCCCAGGACCGGCCCGCCGAAGTCCGCGTCCCACGCCACGGAATCCACGACGGGCAGCGCCTCGGTCATGCCCAGTACGTACCCGTAGGCCCCGGCGCTCCACGCGCCGTTGCCGTTTTCGTTGTACGCGCGGACGAAATAGTAATAGCCCCGGTCGATCTGCGCGGTGTTGTCGTAGTAAACAACCTGCGTGGTGTCATTCTCAATGATCGTGGCCAGGGCGGGATTGTTGGTCTCGCCCCGCGCGACATCATAGTGATCCGCCACCGGCAGGCCGACCCAGCTCACAAACACGCTGGAATACTGGCCCTGGCTGGCCAGGACGATCGGCGCGGGCGGGGGCAGGTTGTTTTCCGCGTACCCGGAATCCACGGCGCTGAAGGCGCTGGTGATCCCGCTGTCCACCACGGTGACCTGGTAGTAGTAGAGCCGGCCCGGCGTGATGCCCACGTCGGCGATCGACTTGGTGGGCTCGTTGTACGCGATGCGGGTGGCCCCGGCCATGCTGTTGTTCGTGCTCCGCCAGACGGAATAGACGCCCGGCGCGGCCTCCCAGGTCACCACGACCCGGTCGGCGTGCGCGCCGTCCGTGGCCACGACGTTGGACGGCGCGAGGAGCGCCCACGACGTGTAGCCCTTCGTCGCGTCGCTCCAGTTGCCCTGCATGACCCCGTTGGTCGCCCGGACGAAGTAGTAGTTCGTCTGGCCGGGCACGACATTCAGGTCCCCGAACCCGATCCGCGAACCGGGCACGTTGGTAACGTGCGTGGCCCCCTCGCCGTTGGGCTGGACGCTGCGCCAGACCTCGTAGCCGGTCGTCCGCGCCGTCGGCAGCCAGAGAACCAGGATGCGATCGAGGAAGGAACCCTGGCTGGCAAAAACCGTCGGGGCCGCCGGCCGGAAGACATTCATGAACCCGGAGTCGCCCCGGCTCCAATCGCTCGTCTTCGAGCCGTCCGTCGCCCGAATCCAGTACCAGTAGATGGTGCCCAGCATGGCATCCCAATCCTGGTAGGCCGTGCCGTTCACGTCTCCGTCCAGCAGGTCGGCGCTGTCCGGGGTCACCAGTTCGCTCCTCCAGACCTCGTACCTTGTGGCGCCCTCCACGGCGTCCCAGGCCACGTACACGATGTGGTTGAACAGCCCGTCCGTGGCCCGGACGTTTTCCGGCGGCTCGGGCGCCGGGTCGCTGACCGCGGCGTACCCCGTGTTCGGCGTGCTGTAGTCGCCCCAGCCGTCTTCGTTCTCGGCGCGGACCCAGTAATAATAGACCGTGCCGGGCACGGCGGATTCGTCGTCAATGGTGTCGTAATTCGGGCCTGTCGTGCGGACGGTGGTCGCGCCGCCCGTATCGTTGATCGTGTGGCGGTACACCCGGTGGCGCGTCGCCCCGCCCACGGGATTCCATTGCACTTTTACGTGGTCGGTATAGGCCCCGTCGCTGGCCTGGACTCCCGTCGGCGCGGCCGGCGGCTCCAGCGCGCGGGCGGCCCAGCCCTCGTCGCCGACGCTGTAGGGGCTCAACCCGTCGGCGTTTCCGGCGCGGACGAAGTAGTAGTAGATCACCTCCGGCAAGGCGCCGGCATGGGAGTACTGGCCGTCCAGGTCGCGATCCTTGACCAGCAGCGCCCCCTCCGGGGTATTCTGAATATTGCACCACACCTGGTAGTAGTCGGCATCCTGCTGCGTGTTCCATTCCACGAGGACGGAATCGGTATACGTCCCGTTGCTCGCGTGCACGCCCGTCGGCTGGGCCGGCGGCGCGGCGCCGGCGACGGCGGGATCCATCACGGTGACGGTGTAGTTGAAGGTGCGCGGCGACCCGCCGATCAGCACGTTGTTGATCTGCACGGCGTACACATCGTCATCGCCGGGATTGGGCCAGACGTACGTGTCGGGATGCCCTTCGGGCCGCCAGACCAGCGTTTCTTCGCCCGGGGACGCGGTCGGCGTCTCCAGGGTCACGAAGATGGGGCTGCCGTTCTTCGTCATGGTCACCGTCGCGCCGCTGAAATCCGCCTGGTAGTAGCCGAACGACCAGTATGCGTACACGACCTGGTATGGGACATACCCGGCCGGCGGCCAGGCGGTGTAGCCCAGGCCGTGCGGCGGCGGGACTTCGCCATTGTGGCTGTCCCAGGCCTGGATGGCCGAGGCGGGCGTGGCGCCGGCGTCCGGGATATCGCCCGTGCCCATCTTCCGGTTGTTGGGAAAGAGGAGCCACCGGCGATGCCCGCACTCCGGGCTGCCGCGATCCCGCATGAACTCGCTCACCGCCGTCCAGCCATAGTACCCTTGATACAGGATGGACTCGGCGCAGCCGGCCGCGCCCTCCGCCGTGTAGCAGGGCCAGCTGGGCTGGGGATAGTGCGGGCTCTCGTCCCCCGTGTAGCGGCTGCGGATCAGGGCCGCCTTCTGGCAACGGGCGTTGTACGCCGCATCGAAGGTCACCTCCGCCAGGCCGGCCATCCGCCGGAAGTAATTGATGCGGAGCAGGACGTCGTCCTTGAAGGCCTGCGAGGTCGTGCCCTCGATGCAGTTGTCGTCGTCGCCCGTCCAGTTGATCGGCGCGTCGGGGGCGAGGTAAACGTCGTTATAGAAATCGCGGACGGACTCCCGGTCGAAATTGTCCACGGTCAGGGCGAGCGAGGACGACGGCAGGAGCAGGGCCAGCGCACACCACGCCCGGCCTGCGGCGAAAAGCGATTTCATAGAAGCCTCCCTCTTACGGGGGCATTCTGCGCTTTCGCGGGAGGCGTGGGAAGCTTTTTTTTGACCCGGTCAGGACTCCCAGTACGCCTTCAGCTTCGCCAGCCCCTCGCGGATGCGGTCCACGTGGATGCCGGAGAAGGCGAACCGGATGAAGACCCGGTCCTCGCCCGGCAGGGGCCTGCCGAAGTGGCTGCGCGAGCAGAAGGAGATGCCCGTTTCGCGCAGGGTGTCCAGGCGGAACTTCTGCTGGTCGGTGTACCCGCGGCGCCGGAAGACCTCGGTGACGTCCGGGAACAGGTAGAAGGTGACCTCGGGGTTGTATACCGTGACGCCCTTGATGCCGCGCAGGGCCGCCACCAGCACGTCGCGCCGCTCCTTGAGCACGCGGTTGATCTCCAGCGCGCCGGACTGGTCGCCCTTGAGCGCCTCGACGCCGGCGTACTGGATGAACTGGCAGGAGCAGGACTCCTGGTTGACGTTGAGCTTGTTGATGACGTCGATCACGGCCTTCGGGCCCAGCGCGCCGCCGAGCCGCCAGCCGGTCATGGCGTAGCGCTTGGAGAAGGACATCAGGATCACCGACCGCTCCTGCATGCCCGGCAGGCTGGTGATGCTCTTACTCTTGCCCGAGTAGCGCGTGTGGAAGTAGGGCTCGTCCGCGAGCACCCACAGGTTGTGCCGCATGCAGAAATCGGCCAGCCACTGCATCTCCTCGTCGCTGGATTCCGCGCCCAGCGGGTTCTGGCCGTTGTTGTACACAAGGCACTTCGTGCGCTTGTTGACCGCCGCCTCGAGCTTGTCGCGCTGGATCTCGAAGCCGTTCTTCGTCATCGTGTAGCCGTACGGGACGGCGACGCCGCCGAGGAACTGGATCTGCGACTCGTAGATCGGGTAGCCCGGGTTCGGGTAGAGCACCTCGTCGCCCTCGTTCATCAGGGCCTGGAAGAACTTGCCGATCACCGGCTTGCCGCCGGGTTGCACGGAGACGTTCTCCATCTTGAAGGCGATGCCGCGGTTCTTGCCCAGGTCCGCCGCGATGACCTCGCGCAGTTCCGGGATGCCGGCCGCGGGGCAGTAGCCCGTCTTGCCGTCCAGCATCGCCTTGTTCGCCGCCTCGATGATGTTCAGCGGCGTGCGGATGTTCATGTCGCCCAGGTGAAACGGGTACACGTCGTGCCCCTTCGCCGCCCACGCCCGGGCATCCTCCGACACCGCGAACGCCGTCTCCGTGCCCAGCCGCTCGATCCGCTTCGCTATAGCCATGGTGGCCTCCCTTGTCTTGATTTATGTAATGTTTCAGTTTACAGCAGAAGCGGGAAAACTGTACAAGGTAAAAAACGGAGAATGCCCATGTCATCGACTATTTCCAAACGAGCCGTCTGGATCAATATGGCCGAGCGCGCCGGCGACCAACCCCCCATCGCCGCGTCCGAACTCGCCGCCTTCGATTTCTTCGACCTGGTCTACCGGGCCCTCGTGGCCATCCTCTACAACTTCGTCCCCGGCTCCGGCCATCCCGGCGGATCCATTTCGTCCGGCCGGATCGTCCAGTCGCTGATGTTCCACACGATGGACTACGACGTCTCCGACCCCGAGTCGCCGACCGCCGACCTGATCTCCTACGCGGCCGGCCACAAGGCGCTGGGCCTGTATGGCTTGTGGGCCCTGCGCAACGAGGTCGTCCGCGTCGCCCGGCCGGACCTGCTGCCGGCCAATCCCCACATGCAGTTCCGCCTCGAGGACTTGCTGGGCTTCCGCCGCAATCCCGTGAACGAGACGCCGCTCTTCCGGCAGTTCGGCGCGCGGGCGCTCGACGGCCACCCCACCCCGGCCACGCCCTTCCTCAAGCTCTCCACCGGCGCCTCGGGCGTCGGCGACTGCTCGACCACCGGCCTCGCGCTGGCCGCGATGGACATCTACCGCGACGACCCGCCGCGCGTGCACATGATCGAGGGCGAAGGCGGCATGACCCCCGGCCGCGTCTCCGAGGTCATGGCCTGCGCCGCGACGACCGGCCTCAAAAACCTGTTCATGCACCTCGACTGGAACCAGGCGTCCATCGACAGCAACCGCGTCTGCCGCGAGGACGGAAATCCGGGCGACTACGTCCAGTGGGACCCCGCCGAGTTCGCCTACGCGCAGGACTGGAACGTGGTCTACGTCCCGGACGGCAAGGATTTCCGCATGGTGCTCCTCGCCCAGCGGCGAGCCCTGGAGTTCATCACCAGCGGCCAGCCGACGGCGATCGTGTACCGGACGGTCAAGGGCTGGCAGTACGGCATCGAGGGCAAGGCCTCGCACGGCGCCGGCCACAAGTTCTGCTCCGAGGGCTTCCAGAACGCCATCGCCCCGCTCCTGGGCCAGGTCGGCGCGCGCCTCCCGCTGTGCCCGTCCGACGCCCAGCGATGCGCCGGCGTGGACCCGGTCACCATCGAGGCCTGCTACTGGGACGCGCTGAAGGTCGTCCGCGAGGTCCTCGAGGCCAACCGCGACAAGATCCAGATCCTCGGCGACAACCTCGCCACCTCCCGCGAGCGGCTGCAGAAGCGCGCGCGCCAGCCGCGCGCCAACGCGCCGCGCCTCGGCGTGCTCTTCGATCCGAACGTCGTGGACCCGAACAAGGCGCCGGCGGAACTCGAGCTGAAGCCGGGCGCCAAGCTCACCATTCGCGAGGCGCTGGGCAACGCCCTCGGCTGGCTCAACCGCCAGTCCGGCGGCGCGGTCCTCGCCGCCGCGGCGGACCTGATGGGCTCGACCTCGACCTCGAACGTCGGCAAGGGCTTCCCGGAAGGCTTCCTCGATTTCCGCAAGAATCCCGACGCCCGGCTGGTCAGCATCGGCGGCATCTGCGAGGACGCGATCGCCGGCGTGCTCTCCGGCGTCGCGGCCTACGGCTGGCACACGGGCGCGGGCTCGTCCTACGGCGCGTTCATGGCGCCCCTGTCGCACATCGCCGCCCGCCTCCACGCCATCGGCAGCCAGTCGCGGCAGCAGCTGCTCCCCGACTACAAATTCCATCCCTTCTTCGTCGTCTGCGCCCACGCCGGGCTCAAGACCGGCGAGGACGGGCCGACCCATGCCTGCCCGCAGCCGCTCCAGCTGTTCCAGGAAAACTTCGTCAAGGGCACGATGATCACCCTGACGCCCTGGGAACCGGCGGAAATCTGGCCGCTGGTCGCCGCCGCCCTGCGCGCCCGCCCGGCGGTGATCGCGCCGTTCGTCACGCGGCCGGTGGAGGCGGTCCCCGACCGCGCCGCGCTGAAATTCGCCCCGGCGACAGACGCCGCGAAAGGCGTCTACGCCCTGCGCCGCGCCGATCCGAAGCGGAAGAGCGACGGCACGATCGTCCTGCAGGAGAGCGGCGTCATGTACGCCTTCGCCGAGCAGGCCCTGCCCCTCATCGACAAGGAAGGCTTCAACCTGAACCTCTTCTACGTCGCCAGCGCCGAGCTGTTCGACGCCCTCCCGGCCGCGGAGCGCGATGCGATCTTCCCGGAAGATCTCGCGCGCGAGGCCATGGGCATCACCGGCTTCACCCTGCCGACGATGTACCGGTGGATCCTCTCGCGGGCCGGCCGCGAGCGGACGCTCTACCCGTTCCGGCGAGGGCACTACCTCGGCAGCGGCCAGGCCGCCGCCGTGCTCAAGGAAGCGCGCCTCGACGGCGAGAGCCAGTTCCAGGCCATCGCGGAGTACGTCAAGAGCCGCCGGTAGGCCCAACTGCGCGCGTAAGGATTGCGCAATCCCTGCGCACGGCGCTGCCCTTGCGGCTCGCGCGGACGCTCGCCCTCCATAACGCTCTCTATACTATGCAGATAGGGTCCTCGTCTGGAGGGCGAGCGGCGCGAGATCATCAGGGTCAAGGGTTCTTACGCGCGGATCATGGCCCCACGGGCTTGCTTCTATACCCCCTTGGGGTATATTGAGGCCATGAACACGGCCCTCGGCATCCTGGCGGAGTTCTGGGCGGTGCTGGCGGAAATGGCGCCGTACCTGCTGTTCGGCTTCTTCGTCGCGGGCCTGCTGTCCCTCGTCCTCTCGGCCCGGACGGTCGAGCGCCACCTGGGCGGGCGCGGCCTGGGCCCGATCGTCAAGGCGTCGTTCTGGGGCGTGCCCATGCCCCTGTGCTCGTGCAGCGTGATCCCGGTGGCCACGTCGCTCCGCCGGCACGGCGCGAGCCGCGGGGCGACGGCGGCGTTCCTGCTCTCGACGCCCCAGACGGGCGTGGACAGCCTCCTGGTCACGTACAGCCTGCTCGGCCCGGTCTTCGCGGTGTTCCGGCCGATCGCCGCGTTCGTCTCCGGCCTGCTCGGCGGCTACCTCGTGGAAGCCTTCGGCGGAAACCCGACCGAGCCCCCGGCCGCCGAACACTGCGCGTGCGCCGGGTGCGCGCCGGCCGGCGGCCTGCAGCGGTTGGCCCAGGGCCTGCGACACGGGTTCGTCACGCTGCCGCGCGATATCGGCAAGGAACTGCTCGTCGGCCTGGCGCTCGCCGGCTTGATCGCCGCCCTGCTGCCGGAGACTTTTTTCGCCGACGTCCTGAAGCCGGGGCCGCTGCAGGTCCTGGCGATGATGGCGCTGGGCATTCCGCTCTACGTGTGCGCCACGGCCTCGGTCCCGATCGCGGCGGCCCTGATCGCCAAGGGCGTGTCGCCGGGCGCGGCGTTCGCGTTTCTCGTCACCGGCCCCGCGACCAACGCGGCGACCCTGCTGACCCTGCGCAAGCTGCTCGGCGGGCGGGCGGCGGCGCTCTACCTCGGGACCATCGTCGCCACCGCGCTCGGGGGCTGGCTGCTCCTGGACGGGCTGTTCACGGTCGGCGGCCTGCCGGCCCTGCACGCGGACCACGCCATGCTGCCCGCCGCCGTACGGCAGGCCGCCGCCATCATCCTGCTCGCCGTGCTGCTCGCGCCCCGGCTGATGCCGCGGCGGCCGGCCGAACCATCCAGGGAGGACTCCGATGAAGACGAAGCACAAAACCACCCACGAGGAAAACCTGGCCCGGCTGGCGCGGATTGAAGGCCAGTTGCGGGGCGTGCGGCGCATGGTCGAGGAGGGCGCCTACTGCGTGGACATCATCACGCAGGTCCAGGCCGTCTGCGCGGCCCTGCAGGCCGTCGGCCGGAAGATCCTGCGCAAGCACATGGAGCACTGCGTGTCCGAGGCCCTGCAGGGCGGCTCGAAAGAAAATATCCGGCGCAAGATCGGGGAAGTGATCTCGATCCTCGAGCGCGGCGGCAAGCTGTAGCCGTCGGCCCGGGCTTTCCAAGCATTGGAAAAAACGAGGGCCGGTTTTCCAGGCATTGGAAAACCGGCCTCCTTGAAGTTGGCGCGGGTTCGTTATTCCGCCAGCGGGGTGATGACGATCCCCGGCTCGCCGATGACGACGTTCATCCGCACCTTCTCGAGGATGTCCTTCCATTCCTCGGCGGACATCTCCGTGCGCATCATGGGCACCTCGATGGCGGAGTCCTGCTCGAGCAGGATCCGCTTCGTGATGTCGCGGTGGCCGGGTTTGCCGACGGTCAGGACGTGGTCGCCCTTGTAGACCTCGAAGTTCTCCAGCGGGGTGCTGCCGACGAGAAGGCCGTCGATTTCGACCAGGGCCGGGTCGGCGGAACTCCGGACGCTGATCTTCACGCGCGGCCGGGCGGCCTGCGCGGCCTCGCGCTGCTCGAGCCGGGACTGCAGTTCCGGCACCACCTGCTCGATGGCCTTGTCCAGCAGGCCCAGGGCGTCATCCTCGGAGAGCGTCGTGAAGTGCTCGGCGGTCTGGCGGAACTGGCCGGAGGCGGCGCCGTCGGCCATGGCGATCACCGTGCCGTCGACGGGGTCGACGGCCTGGACGCTCACGCGGAGCGAGAGGGTGACAAACTCGGTCTCGTAGCCGCCCTGGCGGACGACCTGCTTGCCGGGGGAGAAGCTCAACAGGCTGCCGCGCAGGACCACGTCCATGTTGAGCGCCTGGGCCGCGTGCAGGAAGGACGGCTTGGTCGGGGTCGGCCGGCCCATGTCGGTGGGCTTGAGCTGGTCGATCTGGTTGATGAAGTCGCGCCGGTCCACGAGCACGAAGGTCCCGGCGTCGAGCAGGCGCCGGCCGAGCAGGTCGAGCCCCTTGTCGGCCAGGGCGCCGGACTTGATGGCGCCGCCGAGGAGCGCATCGGAGGCCTGCCCGGTACGGTCCTCGAAATCCAGGACGGCCACTTTCACGGGTTCCGCCCAGCCGACCAGGACGGGCATCATCATCAGCACTGCCGCGATCGCATATTTTTTCATGGTTCTGTCCTCCACCCGGTTTAGACGCCGGGGATGTCCTTCTATTCAGCCCCTATCATGCCCCGCGGAAAGAGGACGCGCAATGCCGGAAAAGAGGGCTCGCCGAGGGGGCCGGGTCATGTTAAGAAAAGGGGGAGAAGGCATGAACTTCCCGATCGGCAAGGCGTGGGCAGCGGCGGCGATTCTCCTGGCGGGCGGACCGGCCGCGCCGGCGGAAAGCGAACCGCCCGAATTCTCCACGAACTGGACCAACCTGAACGACATCGCGCGCTTCCATGCCGAGGAGACGGAGTACCTGCTCCAGAAAAAAGACCTGGACGGGGCCAGCCTGGAAGTGCAGCAGGCCTTGAGCATGGTGCCGGATCATCCCACGCTGTTGCGGTGGGCGGCCGACCTGTACACCGAGCGCGGCCAGTACGCGATGGCGGAGAGCTACTGGGCCCGCCTGTCGGAACTGTACCCGACCAACGCATGGGTGTTCGCCCGCTGGGGAGACGTCTTCTTCCAGTTGGACCGGTTTGACCGGGCGGAACAGGCCCTGGCCCGGGCGCTGGAACTGGATCCCGACACGCTGCCGGCGCGCTATCAGTTGGCCTGCATACACCTGATGAAAGGCCGCCGCGCCCGCGCGCAGGGTCTTCTAAAGGACCTGCCGCTCACCTCCGTGATACGGATCGCCGACTGGATCGAGATCGATGCCGAACTACTTCCCGACCGGATGGGCCACCTGGCTTTCGAGTCCGTGGTGCTCCTGGCGCTGGGCGCCCCGCCTGCGGAGCCGGGCGCCGAAACCACGCCCGACTGGGCAGGGCGCATGGCCGCTGTGAAGGAAGCGCTGACCCGCGCGCTCGCGGCGCGGGACGCGCAGCAATGGGCGGATCTCCGGGAAAGCCTGGAAACGGCCATGAGCGCCGGGTTGCGGGTCCCGGAAGCCCGGCGCGATCTCGCCCTGGCGCTCTATCACCTCGGCGAAAAGGCCCGCGCCCTCGACGAATTCGACCGATTGGAAAAAGAGTATCCGGATTTTCCCGGCGTGCAGGGCCGGTATGGGCAACTGCTGCTGGAGGAGGGCCGGTTCGACCTGGCCGCGGCGGCGCTGGAAAAGGCGCGCCGGCAAGACCCCGCGGATACTGAATCCGCCTTCGCGCTGATCTGCGCCTACGCGGGCCTGAACCGCTTCACCGATGCCCGGGACACCGCGCGACCGCTGCCGCCCAGGCAGGCCCGGCAAATCGGCGCGTGGATCGCGGAAGGACACCGTTACGCCCGGCACCTGGAGGGGAACACGGAGTTGAGGGATTGGCTGCAATCCCTCGGGCCTCAATCCGCAAAAACCCAGTAGACAGGGAGCAACCACCGC
This sequence comes from Kiritimatiellia bacterium, assembly GCA_018001225.1. Taxonomy (NCBI): domain Bacteria; kingdom Pseudomonadati; phylum Kiritimatiellota; class Kiritimatiellia; species Kiritimatiellia bacterium. The sequence goes on from JAGNIJ010000037.1 coordinate 36,816, forward strand.
ATGCTGGCCAGGATCAGGTCCGGAGCCGTGTTCGGCGTGGAGGCCTTCGCCGTGGAAATCGAGGTCCACGCCGGGCGGGGCGACCCCGCCACCATCATCGTGGGCCTGCCGGACACCGCCGTCAAGGAGAGCAAGGACCGGGTGCACACCGCCCTGATCAATTCCGGCTTCATGCCGCCGCGGGGCCGGACGACGATCAACCTGGCGCCGGCCGACGTGAAAAAGGAGGGCCCAAGCTTCGATCTGCCCATTGCGCTGGGCATGCTGGTGGCCGAAGAGGAACTCGGCCAGGAGCGCCTGGACGGGCTCTGCGTGCTGGGCGAACTGGCCTTGAGCGGCGAGATCCGGCGGGTCCGGGGCGTGCTGCCGATCGCCATCGAGGCCCGGGCTTCCGGGTGCCGGGGCATGATGGTGCCGGAGGACAACGCCGAGGAAGCCGCCGTCGTGGAAGGCCTGCCGGTCTACCCGGTCCGGACGCTCCGGCAGGCGGCCGATTTTCTCGCCGGCACGCTGGCCCTGGAGCCCCATCGCTTGGACGCGCGGGCGATTTTCGACGAGGCGGCGCACGGCGAAGAGGATTTCGCGGAGGTCAAGGGCCAGGAGTCGGCCAAGCGCGCCTTCGAGGTGGCCGTGGCGGGCGGCCACAACATCCTGACCCTGGGCCCGCCGGGCACGGGCAAGACCATGCTCGCGCGGCGCGTCCCGTCGATCCTGCCGCCGATGACCCTGGACGAGGCCCTGGAAACGACCAAGATCCACAGCATCGCGGGCGTCCTGGCCCCGCACCAGGCGCTGGTGGTCCAGCGTCCGTTCCGGGCCCCGCACCACACGGTGTCGGACGCGGGCCTGCTGGGCGGGGGCTCGCATCCCATGCCGGGCGAGGTCAGCCTGTCGCATAATGGGGTGCTTTTCCTTGACGAGTTGCCGGAATTTCACCGCAACGTGCTCGAGGTCCTGCGCCAGCCGCTGGAGGACGGGCACGTCACGATATCCCGCGCGGCGGCCAGCGTGACCTTCCCGTCGCGCTTCATGCTGATCGCCGCCATGAACCCCTGCCCGTGCGGCTTCTTCGGCGACACGCGGAAGGAATGCCGCTGCAGCCCGATCCAGATCGAGCGCTATCGCCGCCGGATCTCCGGCCCGCTGCTGGACCGGATCGACATCCACGTCGAGGTGCCGGCCGTCGCCTACACGGAGCTGTCCCGCGCGGAGCCGGGGGAGCCGTCCGCCGCGATCCGCGGGCGCATCCTGCGCGCGCGGGACATCCAGCGGCGGCGTTTCGAGGGCTTGAAGCGCGTGTACTGCAACGCCATGATGCGGCCACGCGACATCCACAAGCATTGCCCTGTCGAGGAGGAGGCCCAGCACCTTCTGAAAATGGCCCTCGCCGAACTGCATTTCAGCGCCCGGACCTACGACCGGATCCTGAAAGTCGCGCGAACCATCGCTGACCTCGAAGGATCGGACGTGCTGCGGACCCCGCACGTGTCGGAGGCGATCCAGTACCGCTCCCTGGACCGGCGTTACTGGGTATGAAAAAGGCGCGGGTGCAACCCCGCGCCCTCCCCGCTCGATCCCCCGGCTACCGGGGTTCGGCGAGCATGATCTGGGACTTCCCCTCCTGTTGCACCTGCCAGATCACGCGGCGGCCCGCCGTGCGGGGCTCGCGGTCCTCGACCTCGTTGTAACTCAAGCGGCCGGGGGTCGACCCCACCTGCCCCTCCTCGTTGACCATGGCGATATAATCCCCCGTTTCCAGGTCCCAGGCGAAGATTTCCGAGTCCCAGTTGTCGTAGTAGGCCATCCAGCAGATGAGGCCGTCGCGGATGTCGGGATTCACGTCGTCGTGGCGGTTGCTCGTGAGTTTGACGGTCTTCGTCCCGTCGAAGAGGTAGATCTCGAAATCGTCCCCGTCGAAGCCCTGCCAGACCACCTTGCCGTTCCAGATGCGAGGGTTGGTGTCATCCCAGGGGTTGTCGCTCAAGCGCTGGAATCGCCCATCCTTCCACAGGTACACCTCCGCGTCGGCGCCGGGATAGGCCTCCCAGGCAATCTGCCCGTCCCAGATCACGGGCGAGACATCGTCGTACCGGTTGCTGGTGACCTGGAGCGTCGTGCCGGCGGCGAAGTCGTGGAGGTAAATCTCGTAGTCGTTGCCGTCCCAGCCGTACCACGCGATCTGCGTCCCCTGGACCTGGGGCGACATGTCGTAGAAGAAATTGGTGGTCAACTGGTACATGTTGCCGTCATTCCAGACCATGATTTCCCAGCCGAACGGGAACCCCTTGGCTTTCTGCCAGGCCAGCGTGCGGCCCCACAGGCTGACGCTATAGTCGTTTCGCGAATCAAAGTTGATCCGCTTGATCTCGTCGCCAAACCAGACGACAGGCTCCATTTCCCCGCTGGGATGCCGGCGCACGGCATCCGGGGCCGTTTCTTTGGAGCCTTCGAGCGGCTCGGCCTCAAGCGCGGGGACGGGCTCCGCAGGAACTTCAGCGACCGGGCCATTCGTTTCGACGCCCTGCGGCATCTTATTGGTGGCCATGAACTGGGGAATGGCCACCAGTTCCTCGTACGGCACATCCCGGACAGCATCCGGCACCTCTTTCAGCACCCAGTTGTACTCGTCCGCTTTCGGCATGGCGTAACTCCCGATCCACGCCACCCAATTGCTGTAGACGGTGGGCCGGTAGTGCGTGGTCCCGGCCGGGACATTGCCGCCGGTCAGCGAGCGCTGCTGCCCGTTCTCGAAGAGGTGAATTTCGGACGCGCTCTCCTCTCCGTCCGTCGAGATATACGCGGACCAGGCCGCGAATCCAGTTTCAGAAATGACGGGATCGCGGTTGAAGAAATTCTCGTTGGAGATCTGCCGGACCGTGTACTCCGCCGGCGCGGCCAGACCGGCCGACGAATACAGGGAGAAGATGAGCATAACCCACCCTCTCGCGCTGCGAAGACAGCGTTCTATCCGGTGCACGCTCATGCCAATAAATTACAGTCTCCCGTTCCGCAACAGGCGTAATTGCGGACGGTCCACACTTGCAAAAAGTGATTCATACTAGTGCAACCCCGCATGGAGTGCAACCTTAACCAACAGGGAAAAACAGGGCGGGCAGGCGTCTGGCTTATGGAGCGCCTGGCGCCGGGGCCCCTTCCGGCGCCGCGGCCGCAGGCGCCGCCGGCGTCTCACTGGGAGCCGGCGTCGCGGTTTCCGAACCGAGCGGGGGCAGATTGGTGGTGGCGGGAATGGGCCAATCCGGGCCCCATTCGTGCTGGGCACTCCAGTAATGCAGCGGATACGTGGTCGGCAATTCGGGACTGGAATTCCTCAAGCGGGCATCGACCAGGCGCGGATCCAACCGCTCGTCCTCGATGCCCTGCATGCCCACGAGGTCGCGGCTCATGCGCTCGATGGACTTGAGAATCGCGTTGATCATCACCCGGTCGAACGTGGAACTCATGCGAATGATGCTAAACTCCTGCTCCAGCGTCGCCTGCTCGAGCGTTTTGACCATTTCAACCGCCCACCAGTCGTACTTGTCAAAACCGTATTGATCCTTCCTCTTCACGCCGCCCCACTTCGTCCGCAGGCCCGCTTCCGCTGCCGTCTTCATGTCGGCGAAAAGGTTGAGCGCGTATCGCGAGGAACGGGCGGAGGGGGTCAGCACCAGGATGTCGCAGCGCCCGTCGTTGTGCGCCAGGTATCCCTTGACCACCACGGCCTGCACGTGGTTGCGCAACTGCGGGGGCACGGCCTGGCGGGGGTCCGGCAGCACGAGACTGAAGTACAGGGGCTCCTGGAGGTGGGCCACCAGCATCATGATCTCGCCGGAGAATATGGAGTCCAGGATCTGGCGCTGCCGCTCCGTGGCCGCCTCGTCGGCGCCGAACACGATGATGTCGCGCCCGAGAAACCCGATGGCCAGGTTGCCCAACGTCCACAGGTCGCTGTCGATCTGCTGGAAGAAATAACCGTGACGGTGGAAGCCCGGGCGCTTGCGGGCCGCCGGGAATCCCCCGACGGCGTGGACGATCACGTCGGACACCGTCCCGTCGTCCTCGAGATGGTAGGTCACCAGCAGGGCCGTGATCTCGCCGGCCGTCAGCGTGGAGTCCTGGGCCATCCCCTGCTGCACGACTTTTTTCAGTTGATCGAGCAGTTCGGGATTGTCGCCGAAGATGGTCTGGAGGTAATCCACGGAGAACGTTTCCGTGGCCGGCTTTTCGCCGATCGTCTGGCCGGTTTCGACCAGGTAGCGGATCCGGTCCTGGAAATCGGCGCCCACGGACCAGACCCGGGAGGCGCGGTATACCACATGCCCTAGCGCGCCGGCCACGACCAGGACCGTGAGCACGATCACCCACATCACCCAGCTTTTTCCGCGAGCCCAACGCATAGGATTTTCCCTAAAAATACATATATACCCGGAATATCGCCGCCGATCAAGTCCGCCGCGACGGCATTTACAATGCCGCATCGCACCGCAAGTTGTGATCGAGGACGGGCCGGAGGTCCTGCTCCACGTACCGGGCCCAGGCTTCCTTGGCCGCCGGCCAACCGGCCAGCGTCTCGATCGAGCGTCCGAGCAGGGTCTCGAGGTAGCGGGGCACATCGACGCCGGACTCCGTCGCGGCCCGGAAGGCCGTCGCCTTGTTCCGGCCCGCGTCGCTGCCCAGGGTCTTGCCGGCGGTTTCCGGATCGCCCTGGACATCCAGGAAGTCGTCGGCCAGTTGGTACGCCGTGCCCACCAGGTAGCCGCTCTCGCGCAGGGCGTCCCGGAGCGCCGGATCGGAACCCGCCCCGGCCACGGCCGACAGGGCAAACAAGGCCCCCGTCTTGCGCCGGGCGATATCCACGCACGCTTCCCAGGTGGAAGGCGCACCGCGCCGCATCAGCTCCTGCTCCGATTCCGCCTCGCAGACATGGGCGGTCAGACGGATCGCTTCCTGCAACAGGTTCCCCCGGGCGGGAGCGGACAGCAACCGCAGCGCCAGTAGCAGCATCAGGTCGCCCAGCAGGATCGCGCCGGGGATGCCTTGCTCCACCCAGAAAGCCGGCAGACCGCGGCGAAGGTGGCCGCCGTCAATGACGTCGTCATGCAGCAGGCTGGCGGCGTGAATCATTTCGATGGCGCAACAGGCGTCGATGAGAAACTCGGGGTCCGCGTGGAGTGCCGCGCCCACCCGCCACGCCAAGCGGCTGCGCAACATCTTGCCCTGGACCAGCAGCCGGCGGTAGCCGGCCACCAGCGGACCGACGGCCGTACCGGTCATCACCTGCATTAGGCGGGCCCGCACGGCCTCTACGTGCTCTTCCAGCCGCTCATCGCTCATGCCGCCAAGCTACCCGACAACGCGGGAGGCGTCAACCTGCTCCGAATCGGCCCTTGCGCGAACCCGCCGGACGGGGCATATTGAGCGGCCCTGAAGGCGCGGCCGCGCGGCGCGGCGCGCCGCAACCCGGAGAATCAGCCATGGAAAGCCTGAAATCGCTCGACGGCTACCGGGGCCCCAAAGGCCCGGTGGTCCTCATGATCATGGACGGCATCGGCATCGGCCGATACGAAGAAGGCGACTTCGTCCGGGCGGCCTCTACGCCGCACATGGACTGGCTCCGCGCCCACGCGGTGTTCACCCGGCTCAAGGCCCACGGCGTGGCGGTCGGCATGCCCAGCGACGAGGACATGGGCAACAGCGAGATCGGGCACAACGCCATCGGCTGCGGCCGGGTGTTCGACCAGGGCGCCAGCCTCGTCAACAAGGCCATCGAGAGCCGCGCGCTATTCGATGGCGCGGCCTGGAAGGAACTCGTCGCCCGCTGCGTCGAACGGTCATCCGCGCTGCATTTCCTCGGCCTCTTCTCCGACGGCAACGTGCACAGCCACATCAACCATCTCGAGGCCATGCTGCGCGAGGCCAGGGCCGCCGGCGTGAAAACGGCGCGCGTCCACCTCCTGCTCGACGGGCGCGACGTGCCGCCCCAGTCCGCGCTGGTGTACGTCGACCGGCTGGAGGCCTTCCTGAAGGAACTCAACACCGACGGGACCGTGGATTTCGCCATCGCCTCCGGCGGCGGCCGCATGAAGATCACGATGGACCGTTACGAGGCGGACTGGGACATGGTCAAGCGAGGCTGGGACATACACGTCCGCGGCGAGGGCCCGGCCTTCCCGTCGGCGCGCGCGGCGATCGAGGCCGCCCGCGCGGAGAACCCGGCCATCATTGACCAGGACCTTCCTCCCTTCGTGATCACCCGGGACGGGCAGCCGGTCGGCCCGGTCCGCGACGGCGACAGCGTGATCTTCTTCAACTTCCGCGGCGACCGGGCCATCGAGATCAGCCGGGCCTTCGAGGAGAACTCCTTCGTCCGGTTCGACCGCTCCCCGCGGCCGGACGTGCTGTACGCCGGGATGATGCAGTACGACGGCGACACGGGCATCCCGCATCGGTTCCTCGTCCCGCCGCCGGGCATCGACCGGACGATGGGCGAATACCTCGCCGTCACCGGGGTCCGGCAGCTCGCCATCAGCGAGACGCAGAAGTTCGGGCACGTGACCTACTTCTTCAACGGCAACCGGTCCGGCCAGTTCGACGACAAACTGGAAACCTACGTCGAGGTGCCTTCCGACCGCGTCCCGTTCGAGGAGCGGCCGTGGATGAAAGCGGCGGAGATCACGGACAAGGTGATCGAGGCCATCGAGCGGAAGCGCAACAAGTACCGCTTCATCCGGTTGAACTACGCCAACGGCGACATGGTGGGCCACACCGGCGTAACGCAGGCCGTGCGGATCGCCGTCGAAACCGTGGACCTGGGCCTGGGCCGGGTCATGCGGGCCGTGGAGAGGGCCGGCGGGATTCTCATCGCCACGGCCGACCACGGCAACGCGGACGACATGTACGAGCACGACAAGAAGACCGGCGCGGTGGTCATGGATCCGCGCACCGGCCAGCCGAAGCAGCGCACGGCCCACTCGCTCAACCCGGTTCCCTGCTACATCTACGATCCGTCGGGCGCGTCATGCGTCCGGTTGTCCGCGGCGGCGCAGGCCGGCGGGCTCGGCATCAGCAGCCTGGCCGCGACGTGCCTGAAGCTGCTGGGCTACGAACCGCCGCAGGATTACACGCCTTCGATCGTGGACGCGGGCTGAACGCCGGCGTCACCGAAGCCGGCTGCGGCGCCGGGAGCGCGTTCATTTCGCGGCGGACAGGCCATAGATGCCCTTGCGCTGGGCCTTCGCTTCCGCGTTGACCTGGGCATAGCGCTCCTTGCGGGGATGCGGCTCCGGTCGCGGGTACACCAGCCCGTTGCGTATCAGCATCTCGCAGATATCCTTGCCGCCGACCTCGATGTAGGCCAGCACGCGGCCGAAGGAATCGTATTCCACCTTGCCCCGGGGGAACACGATCTTCACGTCCTTCCCGGTCAGCATGATGTCCATCTGGCGGATAACGACCTGGCTGATCTGGAGCAGGGCCGCGGGCTTGATCTTCAGCATCTCGGCCTGTTCCCGGAGCTTCTTGTTCTCCTTTTTCTCGGGCGCGTCGATGCCGGCCATGCGCACCTTGTTGGTGCCGTACAGCCAGTGAATGACGATGGTATCCGTGTCCACCACCCGCAGGCAGCGCGCCGGCATGGCCGACGACCCAGAGGCTTCCCAACGGCGGACGAGGTACCCGGCGGCAAAGCCGATGCCGAGGCAAAGCAGGCAGAGGATGATGGTGATCACCGCGCCGCCGGTTCTCCGGACAGGACTCAAGGCCGCGCCGCCCTTCTGGAGCCAGCTCCCGGATTCGAACCGGGGGCCCACCGATTACCAATCAAAGGATGGAGCACTGTTTTCAATATCTTCTGCTTTAATGTCCCTGACAAGTTCCTAGCCTATTCGTCATCCTGCCATATATAAGTACTCAAAAGAATCGAGTGACGCGATGACAAAACGGCTTCGCCGCAGGCCCCTCTGCCGCCGAGGCCATGTGTGGCGGCTGAAACATATCCCGATCCTGGAAACAGAGAACAAGGCCGAGGCAGAATCGAAGCGCTTCGAAATCGGCTACCCGGTGTTGCGGGCCCAGGAAGCGGATGCCATGGCCGTACGGGCGGGACGCCTGGCTGCAGTTTAAAAAAAAGAGCAGGAGAAGCGCGATCCGGCGTTGAAGAGAACCGACACGCCGCCTGCGCATGCAAACGCGACCGCCCGCCCGGATTCTGGCGAGCGCACGCTGGCCGGTGGCGAAGCCTCCTGGAAAAAAGTCCGCGCGCGGATGAAGACCACGCACCCCGATGTAGCGGCCAGGAGGGAGATCAACGAGGAAATCACCCCTTCTTGCGCCAAATCCCTGGCGGCAACCGGGGTTGCCGTCCTTCTTGCGCGTCGTGCATCGCGGAAACGTGGGCCTCCATGGCCACCCGGCACCAAACGCGGGAAGGGGGCCGATCGATGGGGCAAAGAGGTCCAACGCATCTGCAGTTCTTATCCACTGCAGATCGGCAATCGAAGGGTGACGGTGGTGCCGAATCCTGTTCGGTGGGTCCATTCCAGGCAGCCGCCGTGTTCCCGCACAATGCGCTGCACGATGCCCATCCCCAGGCCACTCCCTTCTGCATTGCCGCAGGTAAAGGACGGTTCAAGGGCGCGTGGCGGTACTTCAGCGTCCATCCCGCGCCCGCTGTCCATGACGCGCACCACGGCCAGTTCCTGGTCCCGCTTCAGGTGGATGGTCACTTCGCCCGCGCGGCCCATGTAGGCATCCACCGCATTGATCAGAAGATTCTGCAGCGCTCGCGCCAACTCGAGCCGGTCGCCTTGTACATGCACATCCTTCGGTTCCAGGACGACCCATACATCCACACCCTTGTATTTGGCCCAGGACGAGACAACCTCCGACAGCTCCTGGAGAATCTGGGTCAGGGAAAGCCGCTCCCGGACTTTACACTTCTTTGGCGCCCGGAGGTTCAAGGACCCCGTCTTCTCCGTACAGCTTGGCAGGCTTTGCTCCACAGCGCGCAGGTTCTCGTTAATTTCCGGCTCGCGGGTCTCGGACACCACCCCCTGCCCGTTTAATGGGCGCCCCAGGACACAAAGGAATCCCCTGGCCATGGTCAGCGAGTCGCGCAGGTCGTGCGGCCACTCGGCCCTTTGCCGCGAAGTATCCGAAGACGGCCCCGGCATACCCCTCTTCTGTCCGCCTGCGTCCGCGTGTGGTCCGGTTGTGTTCATAGTGCGTGTTTCTTTCCGCCCCGGATGGCGGCCGGGACGCTCCAGGGGGGATTGAAAAACCGCGGGGTGATATCCAGGAACACCGGCTCACGCTGTTCTTCCGGCGGGACGGCCCCGCCGCCACCAGGTTCACCGCGTACGGCGGCCCCTTCTCCGCCCATCCCGCGAACAACACCCCGATCCAGACCCGGGCATTCCGCCACGCCCTCTCATCCCGCCGCGCCCCTTCGGAAGAAACGCCGCCCCACCAGCGCGGCCAACACCAGCACCCCCGTGCCCGGCTCTGGAATAGCGCTGTCCGGCGGGTCCGGCGGATTATCGTTGTTATGCCGGAAGTTATCCAGCGC
>JAGNIJ010000038.1 GCA_018001225.1 Kiritimatiellia bacterium
GGTCCGCCGGGGCTGGACCCGGACCACGGCCTGGCGTTTCAGCGGCTTCGAAAGCGGCAAGTCCAAGCAAACCTACGAGTGCACCCTCCGGGCCGCGGGGGACGATCCCTGGACGGCCCATTGCGCCACGGGCGTGCGGTGGAAGGAAATGGAATTCGAGAATTTCCTGGATACGGGCGGGACCTTGACGTGGCCGTTCAAGTCGAAGACCGTCTTCGCCTGCACGTTCGAGGGCCAGGGCCGGTCCTGGAAGCTGGCGATGGGCCAGGAGCTGAACGACCTCGTGCTGAACGGCCTGCTGACCGACGGCTCGACCGTGGTCGCGGTGGAGGGCATCCGCGAGCTGGCGGGCTCTTCGATTCCCCTGGGCGAGCCTTCCGGCTTCCTTTTCCGCGGGCCCGACGGCCTGCTCGGCGCCGTGGAGGTCATCAACAACGGGACAGTCTGGATCGCCGGAGAGGCGGCGCCCGAAGTGCGGAACGCGCTGGCGTGCGCCTCGAGTTCCCTGCTGTTGTACCGGGCCCTGAAGTAGGCCCCGGGTAAGTCAGAGCGCTTGCCGGATCTTCTTCGGCGGCTTGATGGTTTCCAGCGGGATCGCCGACCGGATGAACCATTCCCCGTCCCGCTTGACCCACTCGAGCCGGAAGTCCGTCACGTCGCGCCCCCAATCGTCGCCGTAGACGTAGACGCCTTCCACCGCGAGGTCGGTCGTGGCGGACCGGCGGTCGCCGGCGACCCGGATGAGCTTGTCCCGGATGGCGACGTCAATCTCGTCCAGGGTCGCGCGGGCATGGAGCACGGCGACGGCCAGGTCCTGCCGGTTCGAGAGATTCGGCAGGTACGGACCGAGCCGGATATCCGGCGCCGCGGTGAAGGCCGCGGCGATTTCCTGGGCGCGGCGCAGCGAGGCCAGCGGCGATTCCCCAGCCTCCTTGTTGAACGTTTTCCGAAGATGCTCCATCCGCCGGCTGATCCGGCTCACGTCGCGGTTCCGCCAGGCCAGGACCCCGTACGCGACCGCCGCGGCGGCCAGCAGGCCGGTCCAGAACCGCCAACCGCGCGGAACGGTCTTCATCGCCAGACCCCGCCGGTGATCTTCTTGCGTTTCACGATCCCGAGGACATGGGCTTCGAGCTGGACGGAGCGATTGTCGCCCGCCACGAAAAACTCGTCGTCTTCCAGCGTGACTTGCGGCAGCGTCCAGTTCCCGCGCTCCGCCAGGTACGGCTCCGGCACCTCGCGGCCGTCCACGATCAGCCGCCCGTTGAAGAAATGGAGAGTCTCGCCGGGCAGGCCGAGCACCCGCTTGAGATAGAGGGCGCGCCGGCCGCCGGCGATGGAGATGACCACCACTTCGCCGCGCCTCGGAGCCCGGGCGGCGAAGGACAACAGGGTGGCCACATGCCAGGAGCCGTCGCGGAAGGTGGGCTCCATGCTGTTGCCCTGCACGCGGACGGGCAGCAGGACGTAGTTGAACAGCAGGATGCAGAAAAGGCCCAGCAGGATGGCGCGGCGCAGGGTGGTCTTCACGTTCTCCCCCACGGCCATGCGTTTCAACAGGCTGCCCGGTTGTTTCGGTTCCGTCATGGTTTGCGCTCCTTCCCCGCCCACTGGCGCCACGTGCGGCCCGTCTGCCGGAACGCGCGGGCCAGGTCCTGCAGCCCGGCTGGCCGGGAGGTCCGCTTCCAGCCTTTCGCATACCGGCGGAAAAACCGCTGCAACTCGTGAATCCATACAAGAATCCGCTGCCGCATCAAAGCCGGATTTTTTCCCGCGACGCGCAGGCCGACGCGCCGCGCCGTCAGACGCAGCGCTTCGCCGGCGAGCGCGAGTTCGTCCACATCCGCCGCGCGGAGACCGGCTGCGGGCCGAAGACCCGCCAGGCGCCGCGCCAGCCGGCGGCAAGCTGGCTCCCGCCGGGCGGCGCGGCGCGCGGTCCCGATGGGGACAGGCGGCTCCTCCGGTCCCTCCAAAAGGGCCGGCCAGCGGGCGCAGCCCGTGGCGCCGGCCTCCACGAAGAGGCGGCCGGCGCGGCCGGAAGGATCGCCCAGGACGTGCCGGGAGAAGGACCGGTCGAAGGACCGGCCCTCGTCGCCGGCCGGGTTCCATCCCATCGCGGCACCGAGCGCCATCCCGTGCAGGGAGCAGGCCGGCAGGTTGAAATGCCCCACGTCGCCCCAGTCCGTCACCAGCAGGCCGCGTGCGCCGAGGCGCCGGCCTGCCCGGGCATATCCCGCGATGTTCGCCCGTGCTTCCTCGACTTCGTTGAACACCACCTTGTAGCCCCGCGTCGAGGGGCAGACCCAGGTCTCGAGGCCTGCCTGGATGAACCGGTTGGCCTTCTCGAAATCCGTGTCGCGCTCGTAGCCCCAGTCCAGCGCGACGGCATCGCGCGGAAGGCGGCGGATCGCCTCCGGGTGCCGGTGCATCACGTCGCCCCAGAACATCAGCTGCTTGCCGTGCTCCCGGGCCACCGACCGGATGAACTTCAGGTGCAGCAGGTAGAGGGCGGCCAGGCCGTGGCGGCGCACGTAGGCCGCGTTGGCGCCCCGGCCGAGATCGTACGTTTCGTCCCCGCACATGTTGAAGCGCGGCGAGGAGAAGAGGGGCAGGAATTCGTCCAGCATGTTCCGGATCAGGCGGCGGCTTTCCGGGAGCCGGGGGTTCAGCGTCGCGCCGCGCAGCCGCTGGCGCCACGTCGCGCTGTCCCAGTCGCGGGCGGGCCATTCGATCTCGGCCAGCGCGCGGTACCGCGGCAGGCTTAACACTTTTCCCATGTGGCCGAAGCAGGCCAGGCAGGGGATCAGTTCGATGTGCCGTTCGCGGCCGTACCGGTCCAGTTCGCGGATTTCCCGCGCGGTCAGCGGATCGCCTCCCGCGCCGATGTCGGGGTCGAACGCGAAATCGAACGCGTGCTCGATGTACAGCTGCAGCACGTTCATTTTCAGCGCCGCCATGCGGTCGACCAGCGCCTCCAGGGTGCCCATGGTGGGGACCCGGCCGCGGCTGATGTCCAGCGAGTAACCCCGGTTTGGAAAAGCCGGCGCATCCTCGATCCGGAGCCGGGGCAGCCTTGCCCCGTACTGGTTCCGGAGTTGCCGCAGCGTGCGCTGCCCGTGGAGCAGGCCGGCCGCGTCGGGGGCCGCGATCCGGATGTCGCGGTCGATGGTCAGCGTATAGCTTTCGGGCGGTCCGGCGGCCGGCTCCAGCCGAAGGGTGGGGCGCCCGGTCCGCCATCCGCCGGAGAGGCGGAGGCGGCGCGGCGAGGGAAGTAATTGCGGTGTCATCGCGTGCGTCCTACTATACGAAGACGGGTCGAGGTATGAAAGAGCAAGTCCAGGGCGGCAGTCCGGCGCCGCGGCGGGTCCGCGTCCGCTACGAGGGGCGGGTGCAGGGCGTGGGATTCCGTTTCACCGCGGTGGACCTCGGCGCCCGGTTCAACATCACCGGCTTCGTGCGCAACGAGGTTGACGGGTCCGTCGAACTGGTGGCCGAGGGCGAGGAACCGGTGCTCCGGGCGTTCCTTGGCGCCATCCGCCTTTCACCCCTCCGGCGATACATCACCGGCGAGGAGGCGTCCTGGTCCGACGGGTCGGGCGAGTTCGGCGGGTTCGGGGTCAAGTTCTGACGAACGCCTCTTTACTTTGGGAACGAAGCCGCTATGCTATACAAAACCCGTGGCGGGAGCCCGGGCCGGTCCATGAAATACGCCCTATTAGGAGACATACACGCCAACCTAGAGGCGCTGACCGCCGTCCTGGCCGACGCCAAGGAGCAGGGCGTCACGCACTACGCCTGCGTCGGCGACGTGGTCGGCTACAATGCCAACCCGGTGGAGTGCGTCAACCTGGTGCGCGAACTCGCCCCCACCGTGGTCCGCGGCAACCACGACCACTACTGCTCCCACGACGATAACTTGAGCGGATTCCACCCCCTGGCGGCGGACGCGGTGGACTGGACGCGCAAGCTCCTGCCGGAGGAGATGCGGCTGTACCTGCGCAAGCTCAAGCTCGTGGCCATGATCGAGTCCTTCACGCTGGTCCACAGCACCCTGGACATGCCCGAGATGTGGGGCTACGTGTTTGACAAGCTGGAGGCCGAGGCGCATTTCCACTACCAGACCACGGCCGTCTGCTTCTTCGGACACACGCACGTCCCGCTGGCCTTCGAGAAGGCGGACGGGGTGCGGTGCGGCCTCTACACGCGCATCCAGGTCGCGCGCGGCAAGAAGTACTTCATCAACGTCGGGAGCGTGGGGCAACCGCGCGACGGCGATCCCCGGGCCGCCTACGCCATCTACGACCTGGTTCGGAACCAGATCGAGCTGCGCCGCGTGGCGTACGATTTCCGGATCACCCAGAAGAAGATCCTAGACGCCGGGCTGCCCGGCCGGGTGGCCGCCCGACTGGCGGTCGGGCGATGAAATCCATGAAACGGCGTCTCGGAGCGGCGCTCCTGTTCGGCGCGATCCTGGCCCGGTCCGCGGCGGGCCAGGTCGAGGTCGCGTGCCGCCTGGCGGCGTCCCGCACCCTGTTGTTCGAGCCCGTGCGGGCGGCGGTCCGGGTCACGAACAACACGGGCCATCCGCTCCGGTTCGGCGGGGAGAACCCGGACGTGCGCCTCGGCTTCAGCGTGGAACAGGCGCCGGGCGAGCCCGTGCTGCCGACGGGCCAGCCGATCCCCGAAGCGCCCCTGGTCCTCGCGCCGGGCGAAACCCGGGAAATGGAATTCAACCTGCTGGCCTCCTACCGCATCCACGCCACCGGGCCCTATACCATCCAGGCCCGCGTGAGCCAGGGCGACGTGGCCTTTGTCTCCCCGAAGGCTTTCCTGGACGTGCTGCCGGGCTTCGACGTGGGGCGGGTGGCCGTGGGGTTGGCCGGCGCGGCGAAGGACACGCGCCTTTACACGATCAAGACGATGACCCGCGACCGGACGGAACTGCTTTTCCTGCGCGTGGACGACGAGAAAAGCGGGCGCTGCCTGGGGGTGTTCGACCTCGGCCGGATCGTGCGCCAGTTCCAGCCCCGGATGGAAAGCGATTACAAGGGGCACATCCACGTGCTGCACCAGTCCAGTCCCTGGAAGTTCACCCATCCCGCGGTCCATCCCGACGCCATCCCGGGCGCCCCGCGGGTTTTCAACGCCTACGACCCCGGGGTGCGCTTTGAGAGGTCCCCGGGGGGCGTGGTGACGCTGCGCGGCATCCGGCCGCCCCAGGATCCATCACTGTTCCAGCCTCCGGCCACCCTCACCCCCGATCCCGCCGGCGGAAAAAAAAGGCGATGACGCGCCGCCCCTCGCGTGGTATATTTCCAACGTAGCCAAACGCCCGGTGCACCCGTGGTGAAATTGGCATACACGCAAGATTCAGGTTCTTGTGCCAGCGATGGCGTGGAGGTTCGACTCCTCTCGGGTGCACCAATCTCTATCTCCTGAACCCTGCGCGCGCACGGGCCCGCCGCCGTCAGTAGTCCACGATCTCCCAGTAGTTGCCCGAGTCGCTCATGTTCTCGATGATGTTCAGCGAGGTGACGTGCTGCTGAAGGCTGACGTCGGAGAGGATTTCGAACATGCGCTGGCGCGCCTCGGCGTCGGCGATGGCGTCCAACCCGGCGCCCGCGCCCGAGGGCGCGGCGGGGTAGACGGGTTGGGGCGGGGGCATCGCGGCCGCCATGCGATACTGTTGCCGGAACTGTTCCTGCTGGCCGGGGGTCAGGCGTTTCCAGTGGGCGTCCAGGATCGTCCAGAGCACGCTGCCCGCGCAGACCACCTGCTTTTGCGGCGGGGCCAGCCCCGGGAAGCTCCGCGCCAGGTCCTGTTCGAAGCCGCGTTGCAGTTCCGGGGTCAGGACGACCGGCTGGCCGTTGAGGCCGGACATGAAGGCCAGGAAGTTCAGCAGGCCGTCCGCGTCGCGGTCGGTCAGCAGGAGGCCCTGGTACGGATCCACCGCCAGGACCCGGATGTAGCGGTTGATCACCTGGACCATGAGAGGCTTGTCCGCCTCGGGCATCGGGAGCGTGGCCTGGTACAGCGCGCCGAAGAGCTGCTGGCGGGCGAGGCTGATCTGGCCGGGGTCCGTGAGGGCGTGCAACTGGCGAAGGGAGCCCTGGATGTCCGTCAGTTGCCGGATCACCTCGCCGGGCATCTGCCCGAATTCCTCGACCAGTTTAGCCTCCAGCTCCTTGAGCTCCGAGGCCTTGACCGGCTGCCCGATGATGAACTGGATCAGGTCCACGCCGGCGTCGAAGTGCTCCGAGGTCAGCGTCAAGCCTCCCTCGCTGGCCAGGACGCGCGGCTCCGCGGCGGCCCCGTTCCACGAGATCAACACCAGCGTGGCGGCCAGCGCGACGCTACGAAACCGAAAAACAGGCTTGTTCATTCTGCCCCCCTTGTTGCTGCCATAGGATACCCGCCTCCTTGGCGCAAGGAAAGCGCGATGGATAACCGTTCCGTCACGCCGGGGGTTGTAGGGGCGTCGCTTGCGACGCCCGAGGGCGCCGACAAGCGACGCCCCTACTTCGGCATTACCGCGATGGAGGCCAGTCCCTTGAGGAAATCCGGAGTCATCGTATATTCCGAGCCATCCAGTTCAGACGGGAGCGAGCGCATGAAAAGAGCGTGGCTGTTACTCGCGGCCGGGGGGTTGGACCTGACGGCCCGGGCGCAGTTCCTCTATGCCGCGTCGCCGCGCATGGTGCGCTGGGACACCTCCGTACCGGGTGTCTGGCAATACTACTACACGTCGCCGCCCGGGGTCTCGAACCTCGCGCAGAGTTCGACCAGTCTCTCCAACGTGTGGACGGGCAGCCCGTGGCTCACGGCCACCGGCCACGTCAACGCCCTGCCGCCCATTCCGATCTCGCCGCTTTCGCGCGCGTTCTTTCGCATGAGCCGCTTGCGGAAATAGGGGCGCGCCTTCACGGATTCCGGGATCGGCCGGCCAGGGCACAGGCCGCCAGGAACAGCGCCGCGTTGACCAGCACGATCATCGCCCCGGCGGGCGTATCGAGCAGCAGCGACAACGAGAGGCCGAGCACGACGGACAGCGTCCCGAGCGCGGCGGACAGCGCCAGGGTCCCTTTGAACCCACGCCGGAACTGGAGCGCGGTGACGGCCGGGAAGATCAGCAGGCTGGAAACCAGCATGGTGCCCACCACCCGGATGCCGAGCACCACCATCAGCGCCGTCAGCAGGGCCAGCAGGCGATTGATCCGCGAGGTCCGGATCCCCGCGACGCGCGCGGCGGTCTCGTCGAAGGTGACGGCGAACAGTTCCTGGTAGAACAGCGCGATCATGCCGATCACGCCGAAGGCCAGGCCGACGGCCAGGCGGGCCTCCGCGCGGCTGACGGAGAGAATGTCGCCGAACAGGAAGCTGAACAGGTCCACGTTGAACCCGCCGCCGAGGCTGGAGAGCAGCACGCCCGCCGCGATGCCGACGGCGGAGATCATGCCGATGGCCGAGTCGCCGTACAGCGCCGCGCGGTCGGGCAGGTACAGGATGACCAGCGAGGCCAGCGCGACGAGGGGCAGGGCGACGTAGAGCGGCGTCCAGCCGAGGAGCAGGGCCAGGCCGACGGCGCCGAACGCGAAATGCGAAAGCCCGTCGCCGATCATCGCGTACCGGCGCAGGACCAGGAAGACCCCGAGCAGCCCGCACCCGAGCGCGACAAAGACGCCCGCCACGAGCGCGCGCTGCACGAAGCCGAACTGCAGCAGTTCGATCACCGGGTTCACGGCGCGCCCCCCGCCCCGTCGTGCTGGTGGCAGATGGTGTGCTGCGCGAAGGAACCGAACCGGGCCGTCATCTCCGGCGAATCGCAGAACTCGGAGAAGCTGCCCGCGAACACCACCGTGCGGTCCAGGTACAGCAGGCGGGCGGCGTACCGGCCCGCCGTGGCGCTGTCGTGGGTGACGAGCACGACCGTCACGCCGTCCCGCCGGTTGAGTGCGGACAGCAGTTCGTAAAAGGCGTTCCGGCTGTCCGGGTCGAGCGCCAGGGTCGGTTCGTCGAGCAGGAGCAGGCGCGGCCGGTTGACCAGCGCCCGGGCCAGCAGCGCGCGCTGTCGCTGGCCGCCGGACAGTTCCCCGATGCGCCGGGACGCCAGCGCGGCGATGTCCAGCCGGTCGAGGGTCTCCGCGACCGCCTCGCGGTCCTGCGCGTCGAGCCAGCGCGGAAAGCGGTGGCCCGCGAGGCGCCCCATGCCGACCACCTCGCGCACGGTGGCCGGGAACCGGGGAAAGGCGATGCCGGCGAACTGGGAGAGGTATCCGAGTTTCGACCAGGCCCGCAACCGGCCGGCGGGCTCACCGAAAACGGTCGCGCGGCCCGCGGAGGGCGGCAGGAGCCCGAGCAGCGTCTTGAGCAGGGTCGTCTTACCCGCGCCGTTCGGGCCGACGACGGCCCAGAATTCGCCCTCCCGCGCCTGCCAGGTCGCCTTCTCCAGCGCCAGGCCGACCCCGTACCCCACGGACAGGTCCTGGACGTCGATCGCGTTCACGGGCACTCCAGGGCCGCGCGCAGCTTCGCCAGGTTCTCCCGCATGATGGAGAGATACGTCATGCCGCCGCGTTCATGCTGCTCCCGCGTCAGGTTGTGCGCCGTGTGCAGGACCTCCAGCCGGGCGCCCGTTTCCCCCGCGATCACCCGGCCGACGCGGGGATCGAGCAATTCCTCGTGGAACAGGATCTTCTGGCCGGACTCGCGCAGGAGGACGATCAGGGCGGCGATCTGCGAGGGCGTCGGCATGGCGTTGGGCGAGAATCCGGCGTACGGCGAAACATGCTCCAACCCGTACCGCCGGGCGAAATAGCCGAACGCGAAATGGCCGGCGTAGAGAATCCGGCGGTGCCGACAGGTCTGTAGCCCTGCCTGGATCTCCTCGTGGAGCTGTTGCAACTCCACCCGGTAGGCGGCGGCGCGGGCGAGGTAGGTCTCGCGCCCTTCGGGATCGGCCTGCGCAAGGCCTTCCGCGATGGCGGCCACGATGTCCTGCGCCAGGACCGGGTCGAGCCAGAGATGCGGATCGGTCGCATGGCCGTGTCCATCATGCGCTTCGTGCTCCTCGTGCCCGCACAGGCGGGGAATGCCGCGGCCCGCCTCGATCACCATGGGACGCGGTTCCGGCAGCCCGTCCAGCAGGTCTTCGGCCCAAGGCTCCAGGTCGTCGCCGAGATAGATGAACACGCCGGCGCGGTGCAGGGCGAGGACCTCGGACGGCTTGGGCGAATAGGTGTGGATCTCGACGCCCGGGGGAAGGAGTGGCTTTACCTCGACCCGGTCGCCGCCGACAGCGCGGGCCCAGTCGGCCAAAGGAAAGATGGTGGTGACGACGCGGACCGGTTCGGCCCCGGCGGCGCCCAGACCGAGCTGTGCCGCCGCCACGCCGATCAGGATCTGACAGCGCATGCGCATGAGGAACCGCAGGTGTTGTAGCCGCGACGCGCGATCACGGCAAGGCAAATGCCGGCCAAGGAGTGCGCCGGCAAGCCCCGATCTCGCAACGAATCGGGGCGCGACGGCGCTCAACACGGCGCCGCCTCGCCGTGCTCCAAGCCTGTGCGTCTACATGAACGGACGCAGGCTTTGCGGAATATCCTTCCGCCCCGGACCCCGATAGTCCTTCAGGAGGTTGGCTGCCACGGGGTCCGGGGGCAGGGCGCGGACGCGGGTCAGGAACTCGAACAGCGCGTCCGTCAATTCGGTTAACGGCAGCCCGAAGTCGCGGCCGAACCGCGAGAAGAGCCACCGGCTGAAACCGGCGAAGGCTTCAAACGGGCTGGCCGCGCCGGTCCAAAGGAGCGGCGCCGTCCGGGGAAAATGGCCGCGGTTGACCACGAGTTCCCAGGTGCGGGCGAAGCGCTTGATTCCGGTCAGCGTCGGCTCGTCCGTCGCGGACGTGGAAAGCACTTCGTAGGGCGGGCGCGGGTTGTAGCGCATGGACCCGGCTTCGTCATGCCGGGCGAGGGACGCGCCGTGCAGTTTCTTCAGGATGCCGAGTTGGATCTTGTGCGGCTCGAGGCGGACCAGCCGGTCGAACCCGGAGGCGAAACTCTGTAGCGTCTCGCCCGGCAAGCCCGCGATCAGGTCCGTGTGAAGGATGGCTCGGGTGTTTTGCCGCAGCCATCGGAGGTTGTTCTCCACAGCCCCCGGATCGAGCGGGCGGCGGATGCGAGCCGCCACTTCCGGATTGAAGGTCTGGATGCCGATTTCAAGCTGCAGCGAGCCCGCGGGAAACCGCGCCAGCAGGCCGCGCAACTCGTCCGGGAACCGGTCGGGCACCATCTCGAAATGGACGAACAGGTCCGGCCGCAGGCGGTCGAGGAAGAACGTCAGCACCTCGCGGCAGCGGTTAAAGTCCAGGTTGAAAGTGCGGTCCACGAACTTGATCGTGTGCGCGCCGCGCCCGAGCAGCCCGTCCAAGGCCTCCAGCAGCGGGGGCAGCGGAAAGTACCGGACGGGTGCATCGCCGGCGGAGAGGCAGTAATCGCAGTGATAGGGGCAGCCCCGGGACGACTCGACGTAGGTGATCCGGTGCGCGAGGTCCGCGTCCGAGTACAGGTCGTAGGGCAGGGCGAGCGTCGACGGGTCGGCCGGCCCGGTGCGGATGAACCGGCCGGCGGGCCGCCGGCTTTCCAGCAGGTCGGCGCACAGGCGGCGGAAGGGCTCCTCGCCCTCGCCCGCAATGACGTAGTCCGCGAGGCGCGTCAAACCGGTTTCATTCTCCGTGATCTCCGGCCCGCCGAGGACCAGCACGAGGTCGGGCTGGCGGCTCTTCAACTCGCGGGCCAGGCCTTCGAGCGCTTCCGCGTTCCAGATATGCGCACCGAGCCCGACGATCCGGGGATGCTCCGCGAGGAGGGCGTCCGCCGCGCGTCCCGGCACGGTCTTGAGGTCGAATTCCAGGATCCGGGAGCGGGATCGGAGCGGACCCAGGTTGGCTTGCAGGCATCGCAACCCGAACGCCGGGTGGATGTACCTGGCGTTCAGGGTGCTCAAGACGATATCGGTCATGCCCTCATTTTTCCCGCAGCCGGCGCGACAGCAGGACGATGTCGCGGAGCTGCTCGGCGTGGGGGGCGGCCATCCAGCGCTCCATGAAGTCCGGGGCCTGCACGACGTGGGCAATGGCCATCAGGGCCCGGAGATGGAAATTGCGCTCGTCCGTCGATCCGGCCAGCACGAACATGACGTGCACGGGCTCCTGCAGGTCGGAAAACACGGCGCCCTCCCGGCAGCGCACCAGGGCCATCTGGAACACCCCGGAGCCTTCGACGATGATGTGGGGGATCGCGACACCCGTGTGCACCACCGTGCTGGCCTCCCGCTCGCGGTTCAGCAGCAGTTCTTCCATTCTTTCCGGCGTCAGCCCGAGGGCGGGGCCCATGAGTTCGCCGAGCCGGTGGAACAGCTCGCGGGCCGTGATGCGGTCAGGAAGGTCCAGGATGCGGGCCGTGCGCACGAGGACGTCGAAGCGGTCCGTGACGACCTCGTCGCGCTCCAGGCTGATCTGGACGAGTTCGTCCTCCAGCCCGGAGCGCTGGATCTCCTTCGACATGGCGGATTTGACGAGATAGGCCGCGGCCGACTCGCGGTCGATACGGTGCTGGACGTAGAGCATGTACCAGACGCTCGCCGCGGCGATGAAGCCGAACGTCGTCGCCAGGGCCACGACGCCCATCTCCGCGATGATGAACCCGTAGACCACCAGCGTGGCCAGCGGCAGCCACGGCACCAGCGGCATGCGGTACGTCGGGCGGTATCCCTCGATGCGGCTGTGGCGCATGACGATGACGGAGACGTTGATGAAACCCAGGGAGAGGATCAGCATGGCCGAGGCCGTCTTGACCAGGTTCTCGATGGACAGGAAAGCGATCACCAGGGTGACCGTGAGGCCGGTCAGCAGGATGGCCACGTGCGGGGTCTTGAAACGGGGATGCGTGCGGGTGAGGAAGGCCGGCAGCAGGCCGTCGCGGCTCATGGCCATCGGGGAGCGCGACGCGGACAGGATGCCCGCGTTGCCCGTGGTGGCATAGGCGAGGAACGCGCCGAGGCCCACGACGATCGCGCCGGCCGCGCCGAGCGCGGCCGTGGCGCCGTCCTGCACGGGATGCAGCGACGCCGCCAGGCGTTCCCCCGACAGCAGGCCGACCGTGACGAACGCCACGCCCACGTACAGCACGTTCACGACGGCATAAGAAAGGAACATGCCCAGCGGCAGCGAGCGCTGCGGGGCCTTGACCTCCTCGGCCACGTCCACGACCTTGGTCAGCCCCCCGTAGGATACGAAGACCATGCCCGTGACGGCCATGAACTCCTTGAGGCCGCCGCCGAAGAACGGTCGGTACGCGGCGGGACGGAGCAGGGGCGTGGCGGCGCCGATGTACAGGGCCAGGACGGCGAGCAGGCCGATCACCATCAGGCCCTGCAGCCGGCCGGTGCCCTCCACGCTCACGAGATTGAGGCCCGTGAAGAAGACAGCGGCCGCGATGGCGGTGGCCTTCAGCACCCACGGGCCGGCGCCGGGCGCCAGGATTTCGGCCAGCGTCCCGATGCCGATCAGCGCGAAGGCCGCCTTCAGGCCGATGGCGCACCAGTTGATCAGGCCGGCCACGGTGCCGATGTACGCCCCGAGACTCCGCTCGACGACGAAGTAGCTGCCCGCGGACTTCGGCATGGCCGTCACCAGTTCCGCCTGGGCCAGCATGGTGGGGATGTTCAGCAGCCCGGCCACGGCGTAGGCGAGGATCATCGAGGGCCCGCTGTGGCGGAAGGCCAGGCCCGGCAGCACGAAGATGCCGGAGCTGATCATGGCCCCCGTGGCGATGGAGAAAACGGCCCAGAGCCCCAGCTTCTTTTCCAGCCGGGGCGTGGCCTTCGGACTCGCTGTGCGGGCATCCGTCATGGATCAAGGGGAAAGCCCTTCGCCGACGAACGCTGTTTGCCATGGATGGGCCTCTTCGTGAATCGCCAAGAGGATCGGCCGGCGGGTTTGGCTTGCGGCCGTCCCCGCGCCGTGCACAATACCGCTCCGTCATGAGCGCCTATCGGCGAGTGGCCCTGGTCAACGTGCGGCTCGAATCGCGCCAGCGGATTCCCGTGAACCTGCTGGTGCTGGCCGCCTGCGTCAAGGACCGGACCCGGGCCGTGGTGTTCGACCCCGATCCGGACCAGCGCGACCTGCGCGACATCGTGGAGTTCCAGCCCGACCTGGTCGGCATCAGCTTCATGACCCAGACGGCCGGCCGCGCGAAGGAGCTCTTCGATAGCCTTCGCGCCGCCCTGCCGGACGCGAAGATCATCCTCGGCGGCGTCGGCCCGACGGTGGAAAAAGAGGCGATGACCGGGCGTTTCCGGCCGGACGCGGTGGTCGTCGGCGAGGGGGAAAAGACCCTGCGCCGGATCGTGGACGGCGAGCCGTTTGACTCGATCCCCGGAGTGTACCTGCCGGGCCGGCCTTTCGCGCCGGGAGAGGTGATCTGGAACCTGGACGACATCCCGCTGCCCGCCTACGAGTGCATGCCGGATTTCGAGAAGTACCTCTGCCCGCCGGGCGGCATCCGGGGCCAGTGGTTCGATGCGGGCACGCCGATGATCATGACCGGCCGCGGGTGCCCGTACCAGTGCACCTTCTGCTCCTCGCACCTGATGTTCACGCGCAAGGTGCGCCGCCGGTCGGTGGAGAACGTCCTGCAGGAAATCCGCCGCCTGCGAAACGAGTACGGCATCGAGGCCGTGCACTTCCTGGACGACACCTTCAATGCGCCCCCGTCCTGGGCCCGGAATTTCAGCGAGGCCCTGCTTCGCGAGCCGTACCGCCTGACCTGGGGCTGCCAGGTGCGCGTGAACATGTTCGACCTCGACCTGGCCCGTCTGATGAAAAAGGCCGGGTGTGTCCAAGTGGACATCGGGGTGGAGTCCGGCTCGCCGAAGGTGCTCAAGGCCCTCAAGAAAGGCGAGACGCCCGAGCAGACCGCCGCCGCCTTCAAGGCCGCCCACGAGGCCGGCATCGCCCCGATGGCCACGTTTCTCGTCGGCTGCCCGGAGGAGACGATGGAGGACGTCGAACTCACCCGGCAACTCGTGAAGCGGATCAAGCCGTCGTTTTCCGAGTTCTACTTTCTCATCCCGTTTCCCGGCTCGGAGCTGTTCGAGCAGGCGACGGCAAACGGCTGGCTGAAGGACCGCTCCTACGAGGGGCGCGGCATGGTGGACCGCCCGGTGATGGAGATCCACTTCACCATGGAAGAGCAGGTCGCCATCCGGCGGGCCTACTTCAAGTTGGTCGGGTGGCGCAACCTGGCGGGTTTCGTGTCGCTCAACGTGCTGTGGGCCATGCTGAAGTCCCTGCGTCCCTCGATGGTCGCGGCGGCCTTGAAGGAATTCTGGAAGACGCGCAACCTGCGCGACGCCATGCAGGCCTACGTGCACGCCCTCCGCGCGCACTTCGCGCGAAAGGCCGCCCGCCGGTTTAATGAGTTGAAGAGGCCGCAGCCGTCCTTTAGAACTACGTCCGAATGAACGAGCCGCACAAGATCGCCGGCCGCGCGTTGTTCAAGCGTCTCCTGCTTTCCCTGGTCATGACCGCGCTGGTCCTGGCCGTGCTCGAAGGGGTCCTGCGCCTGGCCGGGTTCCGCCATGAACCCCGGCAAAAACTGCTCTGGAAGCCCACCGTGGCCGGTTTCATCGGCACGGAGGAGTTCTACATCCAGACCGATTTTGCGCCGCCCGGCTATCTCTGGGTGTCGCAGCCGAACACCCCGTTCACGGACCGCTACGGCTTCCGCCGCCCCGAGGTTCCCATCGAGAAGAAGCCCGGCCAGTTCCGCGTGGCGTTCCTTGGAGGATCGACCACGCAGGGCGGATACCGGCCGTACCCCGAGCGCGTGATCCGGCTGCTGAACGCCGCCACCGGCGGAGCCCGCTATGAAATGCTCAACGTCGGCTGCTCGTCGTATTCGACCCACCAGAGCCTGATCGCGCTGGAGCGCTGGGTGCTGCCGCGCCACCCGGACCTGGTGATCGTGTATCATGGGTGGAACGACCAGCTCGTCCAATCGGACGGGTTCAGCGATCACGAAAAAGACCGGCTGCTGCCGGCCGCGCCGTCCGGTGGATCCCCGTGGGCCCAGCGGCTCCAGGTCCTTCGGCTGGCGCAGGGCGTCGGGCGGCTGATCGAGGCCGTCGACCGGTCCTGGCCGCGCCCGCGGGTGCCGCTGGAGCGGTTCCGGCGCAATCTCGATGGGTTCGCCGGACAATGCAGGGCGCGTGACACGCGGCTGATGATCTTTGTCCGGCCGGAATCCCGCCGCTACCCGCTCCCGGCGTACGAGGCCGGCGCGCTTGACCATTTCGGTCGTGTTTACCAGACCACCAACACGCTGGACTTGTACAAGGCCATCCACGCGGACTACTCCGCCGCGCAGCGCCAACCGCGGGAGGGCGCCGAGGTTTTCGACGCCTGGGCCGTGGTTAACCGGCTGTACGAACGGCAGCAGGCCGGCGAGTTCGGACCCGGCGTGGAGGTATGGCAGAACGACAGCATTCATCTCCGCCCCTTGGGCGAGGAGCTGCTGGCCCAGGAACTCGCGCCGGCGATCGCGCCGGAGGCGGCAGAGGCCGTGAAAGCTTTTATACAAAGCGGCCGCTACTGGTCCTTCCTGGCCGGGGAGTTCCTCAACGAACGGCTGCCCCACGAGGCCGTTTACTGCGCGCGCCGGGCCCAAGAGGCCGATCCCGCGCTGGCCGCGGCGATGAACGAGCTGACCGGCCGCGCGACCAACGATTTCGAGTTCGTGGAATTGTTCGAGCAGGGGCGATGGGGCGGCACGGACACGGTCATCGAATCGAAGCTCGCGAAACTGGCAAAATGCCTCGAGATGCGGCCCGGGGACCATGGCGTGGTCGTTCAGATTTTCCGGACCTGTCTCTATTCCGGCCGCGCGGAGCTGGCGGCGGACGCGATGGCCGGCTATCAGCCGTCCACGGCGCCTCAACGTTACGAATGGCTGGGCATCCGGCTCCAGTCGCTGATGGCGGGGAACCGGCTCGAGGAGGCGGAAGCGGCGGCCGTCGAGATGCTGAAGATCAATCCGCGCGAGGCGCAAGTGCGCGGCGCGCTGCAACAGATACGCGCACGGAGGAATCCATGAACGGCCCGCCCGGCAACCGGCAGACCGATCGTTTCGATCGCTTCCTGTTCGTCGCGATTCTCCTCTTGGTCGCCGCGGCCATTTTCCGCTCGATCCTTGTGCCGGGGCGGTTCCTGTTCACCACCGACGACAACATCGGCGACCTCGCGCTTCGCAAAGCCCTTCTGCCCGGCGGGTATTCGGGCGGCTGGTACGACGGCATGCTGCTGGGCTTCAACATGGTGATCCCGCCCGGCTGGACCCACCTGCTGCTCTGGCTTTCGCCGTTGATGGTTTTCGTAAACTGGATTCACGGGCTGGACCTTGTGCTGGCGTCGTTGGCGCTGGCGGCGTTTCTCCGGCGCAGGGACATGAGCTGGCCCGCGTGCGCGGTCGCGGCGCTCGCGGCCTTCTGGGTCGGCAGCAATTTCACGCTGACCTACGCGGGGCATATCATGAAATTCGGGGTCCTGATGTGGGCGGCCCTCTATCTCTGGTGGGTGGACCGCGCCGTGGAAACCGGCCGGCCGGCCCTGGCCATCCTGGCCGGCGGAGCGCTGGGGGCCATGTTCCTGGAACAGGCGGACGTGGCGCTGTTCTTCGCCCTTGCGTTGGGCCCGTACGCCCTCTTCCGGCTCTGGCAGGCCGCGGGGACGCAGTGGAGAAAATGGGCGGTGGTGCTGGGTCCGCTGCTGCTTTCCGCCGGCTTGATCGCCTTTCATCCGCTGTGGGAAGGATACCGGGCCAACGTGCAGGGCGTGACTTCGATGAAGCAGGAAAACCCCGAGGAGAAATGGGCGTTTGTCACCCAGTGGAGTTGGCCGCCGGAGGAGAGCATCGATTTCTTTGCGCCCGGTTACATGGGCTGGCGCAGCGGCGAGCCGGCGGGCCCCTACTGGGGCCGCATGGGGCGGTCCGAGGGCTGGGAGCAGACCCGGCGCGGCTTCCAGAACTTCAAGCTGGAGAATCAGTACCTGGGCGCCATCCCGCTCGTCCTCGCCCTCGCGGCCCTACTCGGGACGCGGCAAAAGCCGGAGATCCTCTTCTGGGGAGCCGCCGCGCTGGTGACGCTGCTGCTTTCGTTCGGGAAGTACTTCCCCCTCTACGCCGTGTTCTACAAGCTGCCGATTATTAACAACATTCGAAATCCGAACAAATTCCTGCAGGTGTTCCAACTGGTCCTGGCCATCCTGGCGGCCTATGGATTCGAACGCATCGTGAAACCCGGCGAGGACCTGCGTCCGAAGTAGCCGCGCGCGTTAGCGCGTGGCCGGCCACCTACTCACGCAGGCGGCTACCTTTCCGGAGAGAAAGCCAGGGCGCGGACGGTCTCCACGTCGATCTCGTGTACGAAGAAACTCTCGTCGCCGCACAACACGCGCCGGTCGGGCGGAAAAGGCCCGATGGCCCGAATACCGGGGGCCTGTAAAGGCATGAGGGTGATCAGCAGCACCCGGTCGTAGGTTCCGGAATCCGCTTTCCGGATCAGCCTTCGGATGGCCTCCACGGGCGGAACTTTTTTGTCGTTCTCGTACCACTTCGCGTCGCAGATCAGGCCCTGGTAGAAACGCTCCTGCTCGATGCAGTAGAAGGGCGGGAGTTCGGGACGCATGTAGGGCTGTATGGACTGCGTGGCGTACGAGAGCACGGTGCCCACCAGCACGTTGGTCCCCTTCAGATAAGCATTCAGGAACTGCGCCGTTTCTCGCCCGCCGGAAAACGGATAGCGGTAATCCATCCCGAATGCCGTGGGTGTCCCGACGGCTTGCAGGACCAGGAACGCCGAGAAGATCACGGCCCGGAGGCGCGGATACAGCTTCATCCACCGGGAGTCCGTCCAGCGAGCCGGCACCGGGTAGTAGCGGCCGATCCACAGCGTGAAGACCAGGAGCAGCCACAGCATGCCGATGAAGCGCGTGTTGCTGCCGCGGAACACCAGCAGGTAGGAGATGGCCCCGCCGGTGACCAGGAAATAGGCGAGGGGCACGGGCTTGGCGTGGACGAGGTAGAGAAGGCCGGCCAGGTAAACAAGCGCCAGCAGGGTGGAGTGCTGGTCGCTCACCGTGTTGGCAGGCCAGAAGTAGAACTGGGACTGGACCACGGGCGAGATCAAACGGAGCAGGACGCCCCGGGCCGTCTGGAAGTAATCGATGTCGCCGCCGCCCGACAACACGTTGCGCACTTCGGCGAAGGGGATCAACTGGTACAACGTCGCAAGAAAAACAAGCCCGAGGACAAACAGCGGGGCGATGAAAGGCGCGTACTCGCGCCACCGGGTGCGATGGGCGAACGCCAGTTCCGTCACGTACAGCAGGACCAGCGTCCCGGCGAACAGGCCGCCGTACATGTGGGTCTGGGCCATGAGGGCGAGCGGAAGCAGGTAGAGCCAGGGCCGGCGGAAGCGCTGTCCGTAGAGCGTGGCGGCGAGGCAGAGAAAAAGCAGGATGGGCACATAATTGCGCGCCACGATGTTGTACTCGTAGAACACGAAGAACCCGAAGGGATACAGGATCTTTTCCGTGCGCGAGAACGGCCCGAACCGGATGAACAGGAACGCCCCCGCGATCGCCATCAGGGAATGGAAAACCTGCATGGTGTAGGGATGGGGCACCAGCTTGAGAAGAATGTACAAAGTCGTGTGCCATCCGCCGGGATCCGTCTGGTACCCGAGATCGTGCAGGACGGCGCCCAGGCTCGGGCCCCAGCGGGCGTACAGCCAATCCGCCGCTTCATCGCGCCAGAGTTCGTGACGCGGGATGAGGATGAATGTCATCGCCGCGTACACGGCCAGCGCGACGTAGGGCAGGGCGTCGAGCAGGCGCCGGGAGGAACTGGAAACGGGCTCGTTCACGGGAAATAGCTGGGTTTATGGATTCGGGAAGTCATCGCGCAACGGGCATGCGGCCCGCCGTTCAGCATTTCAGTGTGTGCCCTGCCACGCACGGGGCCAGACTCTACCAGCGCCCCCGCCGGCCTGCAAGCGGGGGGCGCGGCGATCTTGCGGTGTGGCCGCGCTGTCATTCCTAGCGTGAACGACGCATCTCCCAGGCATCCCGCGATCCTTCTTTGAAAGCACACCGTCGTTACCCTTAGGAGATCCTTCGCTGCGCTCAAGATGACATGAAGACAAGCCGGGATCCGTCATTCCGAGCGCCAGCGAGGAATCTCCTCCTTACCCAACACCCGCGGGCCCACGTGGGCGGCCTGCGTGCCACATCGTGCAAGGCTTGTGCACGATAGACAAGGGGATGACGCCAAGGTAGTCTCTGTTCAAACAGGCATGACGGGATGACGACATGGGGGGGGAAACACAGTCGTGATGAAAAACGGTCCAAGGGCGCCGCGCCGGTTCGGGTTCATCCTGGGCCTGGCTGCCCTGCTGGCCTTGTCGGCCGGCCTCCGTTTCTACAAGCTGGGCGTCACCGATACGCGCTCGGACGAGGTGGAGCTGATCCAGCAACTCCAGGGTGGGATCAAGCCGGTCGAGTATTTCAAGTGGTTCATCGAGGTGTTCCAGGCTGGTCGCCAGATGCCGCTCTCGCGCGTGGCGACCTGCATCTACATCCGGACCTTCGACCTGCCGGTGACCCTTTTCCACGTGCGCGCGCCGTTCGCCGCCTTGAGCGTGCTGACCCCGCTTTTTCTCGTTTTTCTAGGCCGGTGGTGGGTCGGCCCGCGCCTCGGCTGGATTCTCGGCGTTCTGGGCCTGGTCAATCCCTTCGCGCTGTTCTGGGGCCGGATCGGGCTGGCGTACGGGTTCGTCCTGCCCTTCGTCACGCTGACCGCGGCTTTTTTCGTGCCGCTGCTGAAGGCCGCCTCCGAGGGGCGGCCGCCGGCCCGCGCCCTGCTGGCCGGCGTCACGGCGGCCGCCGTCCTCGGTTCCTATTCCCACCTGTCGGCGTGGCCCTTCACCGGGCTGCTCTGGCTGACGCTGTTCTTCCTGACGCTCAAGAGGGCGTCCTGGAATTTCCGCGCCATCCCCCCGCGATGCTGGGTGGGATTCGCGGTGTGGGCGCTCTCGATCGCGCCATGGGCCCTGGCCTTCTTCACGGCCGTGAACACCAAGTGGGATATTCTCGACAAGATCTCCAACGATCCCGTGTACACCTTCGCCGCCATGCGCCGCCTGCCCTTCGTCCTGGGGTGGGGGAAGGGCGCCGTCGGGGCTTCTCTGACGCTGGGCCTCCCTGTGCTCGGCGTCATCCTGGCCTGGCGGAATCGCGAACTACGGCCGGGCTTGGCGTGGACGCTGCTGATCGGCGTGGTGCTGTTCGCCATGCTGGCTCTCATGATGACCTTGAGCGGCGGCATCTACACGCTTCGCTACTTCATTCCGCTGTGGCTGTTCCCCATCCTGCTCGCCGGGCTCGCCATCCACGAAGCGGCGGCCTGGGCGGGGCGGCGCTGGCGGCACCCCTCGGCGGTGCCCGCGGCCACGGCGGTGCTCCTCGCGGGCATGGCCGCGCACGCCGCCGCGCCGCTCTGGTGGACCGTCAACCTGACGGGCCATCCCACCCCCTACAGCCACGTCAGCCGGTGGCTCGACGCGAATCTTCCTCAAGGCGCCCCCGCGATCGTGGACCGCTGGTTTGAACCGAGCCACGAGATGCGGTTCCACGCGCCCACGAACACCTACGTGACCTTCACGGTTCCCAACGAGCCGCTCAAGAATTTCCTGGAACTCAAGTGGCGCGACACGGTGAAGCAGTTCGTGATGCGCTACCCGGATGCCGCGTACGTCGAGCTGATCAAGTGCTATTTCTACGTGCCCACGGTGGGCGGCTGGGACTGGCCGCGCGAATACTTTGCCCGGCATGCCATCATCACCAACGAGCCGGCCCTCAAGCTCCGGCAGCGCTGGCTGGGCATGACCGAGGATTACTACGCCGACAACACGAACCGCGTGGTGGTCGAGATCTTCTACAACACCACCGAGGACATGCTCGCCAAGGCCCGCGCCGCGGGCCGGCCGCTCTTTTTCGACTACGGGGAAGGCTGGCGCTATGTCAAAACGCAGGACTACCGGGACTGGCGGATGCTGGAAGGCTCGGCGGAACTCGGGATCTACAACCTGACCGATGCCGCGTCAGCGGCCCGGTTGACGGTCCGGGGCGTGGCCGTGCAGGGAACCAAACGCGTGCAGAGTTCCACGGGTTCCCAGGAGACTTTCCCGGCCAACCAGATGCACGAATGGACGCTGGAGTTCCCGTCGCTTCCCCCCGGCCGCACCGCCGTCCGGTTGTCCGACAGCCTCGGCCCCGCGGCCCGCGTCGTGTTGTTGGTGGAAGACGTGCGGCTGACCGCGCCTTGAGGCATCTGCGCGCGCCAGCACGCGGCCCTACCTGGTCAAGGCCCCTCGATCACACGGTAGTGCTTGTGCCCGGTGTCCCGGATGACGTCCATCACGTACAGGTAGGCCCCCGTGCCGGGCACAGGGCTCCCTACGTTCTCCCATACCGGGTTGACTAGGCTCATGGTGCCCTGTACCTGGTAGGTTTCCCCGAGGTACCCGAACCACACGATGTCCACGGCGGACACCCGGATCGAGATGTCGCGGTCCACGCCGTACTCGAAGGCCCCCATGTCCACCAGGCCGTTCACGATGCGGGGGTTGCCGATCAGATCCGTCGCCGTGGACATCCAGCCGAGGTTCTCGCCCAGGTCGATGCAGGGCGAGGCTTCCTGGAGGGCATAGGTTCCCGCCGGCACGAACAGCGGGTTCGTGTCCACGTTCCCTGTCAGCCAGTTCACGGGTCCCTTGCCGTACGTGACAATGCCGGCCTGCCCGCCCTCGATGTCGGAGTATGAGATCGTAATATCCATGCTGTACCAATCGGGATTGAACGTGATCTGCTCCTCCGTATTGTTCCACAAAATACAGTTCCGCAGAACGGGATGGCTGCTGTACGAAACGGATATGCCGCCGCCGTAACCGGCGGGGGCGACGTTTGCCGCGATCGTCAGGTTGTCCAGTTGAGGGCTGGAGCCGTCCAGGTAGAGGCCGCCTCCCTCGCCGGCCGTGTTGTTCGCCACCAGGAGATTTCGGACCTCGGAATTCGCGTGGTAAAAGAGGACGCCTCCCCCGCCATTGGCGCCGCCGTCATTGTGTTGAATCGCTAAGTTGGCAAGGAAAGGTCCTCCGCCCTCCAGTATAATGCCGCCGCCGCCGCCACCGGCATCGTTGCCGGATATGATACAGTCGATGAGCTCGGCGTAAGAGTTTTCGGTGCAGACCCCGCCGCCGTTGCCGTCAGAGGAGGCCCTGTTGCCGCTGATGACGCAGTCGTAGGCGCCGGCATTGGTGGCGCTGGCGATATACAGCCCACCTCCGCATACATCCTTTGGCCAGCTTCCCGTCGCCCGGCTCCGGGCCCCGCCGTTGGTCAGTGTGAAGCCGATCAGGGAGGCCTGACCCGACATGTACACGCAGCGGACCGGGTCCGTGGGCGAGATCTTGTCGCCCGCGATCACGGTGTTGGAGGCGCCGTTGAGGCTTTGCAGGGTGATGTTGTTGGTGATCACTACCCGGTTCAGCAGGACGCCGCCGGGTGTTGCACGCGAACCCGTGGAGTAGATCCCGTCGCCCACGATCACGCTGTCGCCGTTCTGCGAGGCATCCACGGCCACCTGGATGCTCGTGGCCGCGTCGGACCAGTTGGTGAAGGGGGGCACCGAGCCGCCCCCGGGGGAAACATATCGCGTGACCGCCAGTGAAAAAGTTCCTCCGAACGCAGACCAACAGAACGCCACAAGGATAGCATTCAAGGCCTTCGGCTTCATGAAGTACCTCCCCTTAAAGTGTCCTCCCGACAGGGCGGCGAGTAAAGAGCATTGGAGACGGGCCGCGGCCGGCGGGAAAGCCCGTTATTCCGCAGCTTTCCCCATCGCCTGCAGCCATTTGAGCAACGCGGGCATGTCGGGCTGGAATCCCTCTTCGATCCGGCAATCGCGGTGCTTCTCCGCCGCAAGGAAGACCTGCGTGCCCCAGCGCGGGATGCGCTTGGCCAGCCAAATTCCGAGCCGCGAGTTCTCGAACGGGAAGAGGTAGCTCCCCTCGCGGCGCCGCACGGCAAACCCGTGCTTTTCGAGGATGAGTTTCATCAGCCGCGCGGTGAAATCGCGGTAGTGCGGGCAGCGGTACCGCGCCGCGAACATCGGGGTGAGGTCGAGAATGAATTGCATGACGAAGGAAATCGGCTGGTTCACGTTCGGGATGCCCGCGACGAAGACCCCGCCGGACCGCAGCACCCGGTTGACTTCGTTGAGCAGGTGGTCCGTATGCACCACGTGTTCGATCACGTCCGTCGCGATGACCAGGTCGAAGGCCCCGTCGTCGAAGGGCAGGGGGGCCTCGTCCACATTGACGCAGTGGGTCTCGATCCCCTTGGCCTTCGCCTGTTCCAGCAGCACGGTGGATACGTCAATGCCGGCCTTGCGAATCCCGGCCGGGAGTTGCTCCAGGATCGAGCCGTTCGCGCAGCCGATGTCCAGCGCCGCGCCGGGCGCCTTCAATTCCTTCCACGCCGCCTGCACGAACTCCCGGATGCGCAGGATGCGGCGGTCCTTCTTCTCCGTAAGGTACGGATCGGACTGATCGAAGAACCGCGCCTGGTCATTTTGCATGGCGGTTTTTATAACCACGGATGGAAACGGATGCGCACGGATATCAAAGAGATCTTACTATCCGTGTCAATCCGTGCTTATCCTTGGTTCCCTTCCTTTCTCAAACGTGCCTCGATGTGACGATACATCCGGCGGAGGCCCTCTTCCAGCGACACCTTCGACGTCCAACCGCCGAGCAACTCGCGGGCCAGGGCGCAATCCGCCGCCTGGCCCCACAGCGCGGTCGGCACGGAGGGGTCGTACGTCGGCTCGATGTCCTTGCCCGACACCTTTACCACGAGCTCCGCGATCTCGGCGATCGTGGCCCGGCCCTCGTTCGCCAGGTTGAACGGCCCGACCACCTGGAGCCGCTCCTGTGCGTCCACGCTCAAGAGCAGCGCGTCGAGCACGTCGTCCACGAAGATGTAGGACCGCGTCTCCCGGCCCGTGCCGCGGATGCGGAACGGCTTTTCCTTCGGCCACAGCGCCGCGCGACGGCAGAAGACGGGGATCACCGAGCCCGTCGCGGGATCGGTGTCCTGGTGGTAGCCGTACGCCCCCATGATGCGCGCCAGCGAGACATTGAAGCCCGAGTGCTCGGCCGCGAGGCCCGCCAGCGCGACTTCGCCCACCAGCTTGCCCCAGCCGTACGTCAGCGCCGGCTGCGCGGGCAGGGCGTCGGATTCCTTCAACGGCTCGGAATCCGGCGTCTGCTGCCGGGCTTCCGGATAGACGTGGGCGCTGCCGGCATAGACGAAGGAGGGCACCCGCGCCTCGACGGCGGCGTGAAAGACGTTGCGGTCGATGGCCAGGTTGTTCAGCAGCACGGAACCGGGATGGTCCAGGTAGACCTGGATTCCGCCGACGCGGGCGGCGAAGTGGAAGAGGTACTGCATGCCCTCGGCCGCGCGGCGCGCGGCGGCGGGGTCGCGCAGGTCCATCTCGATGAACTCGATCCGGTCCCGTAGCCCCTCGAGATGCTCCAGCCGGCCGCGCTCGAGGTTGTCCACGGCCCGCACCCGCGCGCCTTCCTCCACGAGCCGCCGGGCGAGGTTCGCGCCCAGGAAGCCCGCGCCGCCCGTGATCAGCACCGGTTTGTCCCGCCAGTCCGTCTTCATGCCGCCTCCTTCTCGCCCGCGAAGTGGAGCAGGGCGCGGACCCAGAGGTCCGTGATGTGCCGGGGATCGAGCCGCTCGCGGCCCACCCGCGCCGCGCCCTCGCGGAGTCTTCCGCGCAGCGCGGAATCCTCGATCAGCCGCTCCACCTGCCGGCTGAATTCCTCGCCGGAGTCCGGCGCGAACAACAGGCCGCTGACGCCTTCCTGCGCGTGCTCGGCGATGCCGTCCAGGCGCACGGCGAGGATCGCGCAGCCGCAGGCCAGGCTGTGCAGCAGGTTGGCCGTGATCTGGAAGTGGTCCGAGAACCCGCCGTGCCGCATGACCAGCGAAATGTCCGCCGCGTTGAGCAGCGTGTTGAGCGCCTTCACGTCCGGCAGCCAGCCGAGGAAGCGTACCCGGTCCGCGATGCCGAGTTCCGCGGCGCGCTGCTCGAGGTACTTGCGCAGCGGACCGTCCCCGGCGATCCAGAGCCGCAGGCGCGGATGCTTGGGGAACACGGGCTTCAGGTACTCGAACGCGTGGTCGAGGTTCTTGTTGGGATGCAGGACGCCGTGATGGACGATCACCAGGTCGCCGTCCTCGAGGCCCCATTCCCGGCGGGCCGCGGCGCGGTCCATGGGGTGGAAGAATTCCGGTTCGCAGGCCTCGGGCACGACGAGCACGCGCTCCGGGGCGACGCCCTGTTGGGCCATGAAGCGCTTCATCGCCTCCGTCCGCGTGATCACGCCGTGCAGCCGGCGCCACGTGAACCGGTCGAGGGCCAGCAGGGCCTTCCGCGCCAGCCGCGAGAAGAAACCGTGGCCGAGATAGACGTCCCAGAAAATGTCCGCCCCGCTGATGACGATCGGCCGGCCCGATACGGCGCGCACGATCAGCGGTAAAAACGTGATGGATTCCTCGATGTACACGCACGCCGCGCGGTTCCGGCGCGCCCACCAGGCCACGCGGACGGCGAGCGGGAACCACAGCAGGGTCTTGATCCACTTGTCCAGGTTGTGGCCGCGCCGTACGCCGATGGGAAACTCGTGGAAATGGATGCCGGGCTCTCCGTGCAAGGGGTGAGGGGTCTCGGAGCGATAGGAAAAATGATGCACGTCCACCGTGCGCGCCAGCTCGCGCAGGGTCGCGGGGAAGATGTTGTTCATCGCCTCGTGATCGGCGATCGGGTACCGGAACATCGACACGACCTTCTTGCGCGCCGGCTCGTTCACGGGCATGCGCTGGTCCAGGTCTGGACCCCCTCGGGGCAGAATCCGAACGTAGCGAACCGGCCGCCCATCCCGTCCAACTTCTCGCGGATCGCCTGCTTGTTGTCGATGGGCGCGAAGAGCATGAGGTAGCCTCCGCCGCCCGCGCCCAGGATTTTACCGCCAAAGGCGCCGAGCCGGCGCGCCTCCTCGTAGAGCGCGTCGATGAACTCGTCGGTCACCAGCGGGTTCATCTTCTTCTTGGCCAGGTGGGCCTCGTGGAGGAGGTGGCCGAACTCGGTGATCTTGCCGCGCAGGAGGAGGTTCTTGGCCTCGTACGCCAGCGCCTTCAACCTTTCCACGCCGGCCCGGCTTTCGTTGCCGGGCTCGTTGAAGGCGGCGACCTGCTTGTCGATCAGGTTGGCGGAGAGCCGCGTGCGGCCGGTGAAGCACAGCATGCAGTGGCTCTCGACGTCGTTCAGGATGTCGGGGCGCAGGCGCAGCGGGGTGACCTCGACGTTGTCGGGATGGAACTCGATCAGGTTGAAGCCGCCGAAGCTGCACGCGTACTGGTCCTGCTTGCCGCCGCTGATCCGCATCTTCACGCGTTCGACGTCGTAGGCCTTCTCCGCCAGTTCGTAGGGGTCCATGTGCCCGCCGGTCAGCGCATGCAGCCCGGCAAGCAGGGCGGTGATCATCGAGGACGAGCTCCCCAGCCCGCTGCCGGGCGGGGCCTCGGTCTGGAGCGAGATGTCCAGGCCGCGCCCGACGTTCATTTCCGCGACGCAGGCCTTGGCCAGGTCCAGCACCCCGTCGTAGGGCGTCTCGCCCCCGGCGTCGTAGGCGACCTCGACGTTGAAGTCCAGAGAGCGGATGCGGACCTTGTCGTCGTCGCGCAGGCGGATGGAGACGTAGCTGTACTTGTTGATCGTGGCCACGAGCACCGCGCCGCCGATCGCCCGGTAGACCGCCTCGATGTCGCTGCCGCCGCCGGCGAAGCTCAATCGAAGCGGGGACTTGGCGCGCAGGTACGCGTTCATTTCCGCGCCTCGTCCTGGTGGCGCCGGTACCAGTCCACGGTCAGCTCCAGGCCGCGGCGCAGTCCGGTCTCCGCGCGCCAACCGAGCCGTTCGAGCGCCCGGCTCGAATCCATGAGGCGGCGCGCCTGGCCTTCCGGCTTGGACCGGTCCAACTCCACGCGCCCCTTGAAGCCGGTGATTTCCGTCAGCAGGTCCACGACCTCGCTGACCGCCGTGTCGCGCCCGGCCCCGAGGTTGATGACGTCGAAGCCCTCGATCTTCTCCGCCGCGCGCAGCAGGCCCTGCGCGACGTCGCCGGCATAGACGAAGTCGCGGGTCGCCCGGCCGCTGCCCCAGACGACGAGCGACTCGGCCTTGCGGTCTGCGGCCTCGACGAACTTGCGGACCAGCGCGGGGATGACGTGCGCGTCCTCGAGGTTGAAGTTGTCGTGCGGGCCGTAGATGTTGCCCGGGATACAGACGACAGCGTTGAAGCCGTATTGCCGGTGATACGCCTCGCCCTGGATGGTCAGCATGCGCTTCGCCAGGGAGTAGGGCGCGCTCTCGGGCTGCGGGATGCCGGTCCACAGGTCGTCTTCCTTCAGCGGCATCGGGGCGTTCAGCGGATAGCCGCACCCCGCGCCGGCGGCGACGAACCGCTTGGCCCCGCTCTTCCAGCTGTAATGCATGACGAAGGTGCCCATCGTCAGGTTCCGGTACAGGTACTCCGCCGGGCGCCGCTTGTTGGGCAGGATGCCCCCGACCAGGCCGGCGAGGTGGATGACCACGTCCGCCGGGTGCTCGCCGAACAGCCGCTCCACGTCGGCCTCGCGGGTCAGGTCGTAGTCGGCGTGGCGGACCGCGAACACGTCGCGCGCCCCCGCGCCCGCCAGTTGCTCCATCACGTGCGACCCGAGGAACCCCGTGCCGCCCGTCACCAGGACCCGCTTGTTGCTCCAGAAGGTGGTCGTCATGTGAACCTGCCCGCGCAAAGTTGAAACTGCTCGCGAATCTCCGGAATATCCGGGACGCGCGCCCTTTCGATCCATCCCCGGATATCCTCCCGGGAAAGGCCCGCGCGTTCCGCGATGAATCGCGCGTCGTCCAAGTCCTGGGGATCATACCGCATCAGCTTGGAGAGGAAAAGATCGCCGTCTCCCAGGCGATACAGGGAAAGCCGGCGCCAGGAACCCGGGATCGCCACGCGGTGTTGCCGCCATTCCGGGGTCAAGATGATCTGCGCTTCCTCGAAAAAATGACTGATGTAAAGTCCGCGCGGGGCCAGTTCCCGGTTCACCCGGGTCACGGCCTGCCAGAAATCCGTGCCGCGCGCCAATTCCTCCGCCTGCCCGGCCCACAGCACGCCGTCCACGTCAAGGCTGGAGGCAAACTCGGGGCGGGGCGACGAAAAGCCGAGCTGGAGGGCGGCGCGGTCGTAGAGCGTCAGTTCGACGGACGAATCGAGATAACCGTCCAGCAGGGCGAGGATGCGCGAGGCGTTGTTCATGCGATCAACCGCCAGGCCCGCGCGTTGCAACCCCGTTCGTCCGGCACGGGTACCGCCATTCGCGTCCAGTGAAGAATCGGTTCGCGAAGCGGGCGCGCCGGCGAAAGACGCTCATGTAAAGCCTTCCAAACCGGATGCCCGGCGTCCACGCGAATCGCCTGCCGGGCCATTTCTGACAGGACGGGTTCCACCCGTTCCCGGCGGGCGGAGAGACACAGGCGATCCGCATCCACGGCCTTCCGGGATATCAACTGCGCGGCGGCGCGGAGCATCTGGGGGCGATCCTCGTTTTGTAGATGGCAGATGGCCGCGACCAGGTCCTCATTGGACAGTTCGTCGACCCCGGGTGCTTCGAACCCGGGGTCGCGGGGAGGAACCCGCAGCACAAAGTCGGCCCCGCGCACATTGGCCACGTCCAACAGCCAGTCCTCCATGGTCGCGGCGCCCGACGAAGGGAACTGAAGCATCAGGTCCCGCAATCGAAAGTGCAGGGGGGAGATGGCGCAGGTCATCCCCAGCCGACGCGCGAGTGTGGGCTTAGACGTTGGCATAGCTGTTCCGCCGGATCACCTGGTAGCCCTTGATCAGCTCCGCGATGCCCTGCTGGAGGGAAACGCGGGGCCGGTACCCCGTGCGCTCGATCTTCTCGTTGCTCACGATGTAGTTGCGCTTGTCCGGGTCCTCGCCGACCGCCGACTCCACGATCGTGAAGGCGGGCACCTGCTTCTTGATCTCCAGGCACAACTCCATCTTCGACAGGTTGGCCTCGCTCAACCCCACGTTGTAGGCCTGGCCCTTCATGGCCTCGAAATGGTCCAGGGCGTGCAGGAACGCGCGGGCCACGTCGCGCACGTGGATGTAGTTGCGCTTGAAGTGCGCCTCGAAGAGCACCACGAAACGGTCGGTCACCGCGCGGTACGTGAAGTCGTTCACCAGCAGGTCCAGCCGCATCCGCGGGCTGATGCCGAACACCGTGGCCAGCCGCAGGGATACCGCCCGCCCGGAGGCGAGCAGCGCCTCCTCCAACTCGACTTTCAGTTTCCCGTAGAGCGAGACCGGCCGCAGCGGCGTTTCCTCGGTGCAGAACACGCCCTCCTGGCCGATCCCGTAGCCGCTGTTCGTCGTGGGCGATAGGATCATCTGGCCCGGCCCCGTGTGCTTCAGGAGCATCAGGATGGCGTCGAGGTTGATGGAGCGCGCCTCGATCGGTTTCTGGGCGCAGAGCGGGGCGCCGACGAGGCAGGCAAGGGGGATGATGACGTCGGCCTTCGCGGCCAGCGGCTGGATCACACGCTCATCCCTCACGTCGCCGCGGATAATGGTCAGCTTTTCGTTGAAGCAGCAATCCAGCAGGCTGGTTTGTCCGTAAAGGAAGTTGTCGACGACGGTTACGGAGCCGCCGCGGGCCAGCAGCTCGGGCACCAGGATGGATCCGAGGTACCCGGCGCCGCCGGTGACCAGCACGTGAGGAGGAGCTTTTGTCATGCGATTTACCCTACCGTTGCCCCCGGGGGGTGTCAACTTCCGCGCGGGGAGTGAACCCGATGGCCGTTGCTTGAAGAGACGGAATCGATGCTTGCGATGCAAGACCGCTTGCCCGGAACCGGGCCGCTTTCTATACTGCGACAACTCCATCAGGTGGGTAAGCTGGGGAGCACAGTATGTCGGACACATTCCGAAAGAACGCCGAGGGCCTGGACGTGCGCTACGTCGCGCACCTCGCCCGTCTTCACCTGGCCGACGAGGAAGTCGCCGTCTTCCAGCCGCAGCTCGAGCAGGTGCTGGGTTACGTCCGCGAGATGGAATCCCTCGACGTCGAGGGCGTGGAGCCGACCGCCCACGCCTTTCCGGTGCAGAACGTGTTCCGGAACGATGAGGTCCAGCCGGGTCTCGATCAGGAGACCGCCCTGAAGAACGCGCCCCAGGAACGGCAGGGGCAGTTCATCGTGCCGAAGATCATCGAATGAGGCTGCCGACATGGCCGGGCTTTCCAATCTGACCCTGCACGAGGCCGCGGACCGGCTGGCCCGCGGGGAGTGCTCCTCCGAGGAACTGGTCCGTGACCTGGTCTCCGCCATCGAGCGGCGCGACGGGAAGGTCGGCGCGTACGTCTGGGTCAACGTCGAGGACGCCCTGGCCCGAGCCCGCGAGGCGGACGCGGCCCGGCGCGGCGGCGACCCGCGTCCGCTGCTGGGCATCCCGCTGGCCGTCAAGGACGTGCTCAACGTCAAGGACCAGCCCTGCACCTGCGGCTCGCGCATCCTGAAGGGCTACGTTTCGCCGTACGATGCCACGGCCATCGCCCGGCTGCGCGGGCAGGGTATCGTCTTCATGGGCCGGACCAACATGGACGAGTTCGCCATGGGCTCCACCACGGAGAATTCCGCGCTGGGCGTCACGCACAATCCCTGGGATCTCCAACGAGTGCCCGGCGGTTCCAGCGGCGGCTCGGCCGCTGCCGTGGCGGCCGGCGAAGCTGTGGCCGCGCTGGGGACGGACACCGGCGGCTCGATCCGCCAACCGGCGTCGTTCTGCGGCTGTGTCGGGCTCAAGCCCTCCTACGGCCGCGTCTCGCGCTTCGGGCTGACGGCCTACGCCTCGTCCCTCGACCAGATCGGGCCGATGACGAAGGACGTTCGTGACGCGGCGCTCCTGCTCCAGGCCATGGCCGGGCGCGATCCACGGGATTCCAGCAGCGTTGATGTACCGGTCCCGGATTATGCCACCGCCTTGGTT
Source organism: Kiritimatiellia bacterium (assembly GCA_018001225.1). Taxonomy (NCBI): domain Bacteria; kingdom Pseudomonadati; phylum Kiritimatiellota; class Kiritimatiellia; species Kiritimatiellia bacterium. The sequence goes on from JAGNIJ010000038.1 coordinate 31,303, forward strand.
TCCGATCTGAAGGGCATGAAGCTGGGCCTGCCCCGCGAGTACTTCGTCGCCGGGACGGATCCGGAGATCGAGCGCGCCGTGCGGGCCGCCGTGGAGCAGTGCCGCGCGCTGGGCGCGGAGATCGTCGAGATCAGCCTGCCGCATACATCCTACGCGATTGCGACATACTACGTGATCGCGACGGCCGAGGCGTCGGCCAACCTGGCGCGCTTCGACGGCGTCCGGTACGGTGCCCGGGTCGAGGGCGAGGACCCGATCGACATGTACGGCAAGACCCGCGCCGCGGGTTTCGGTCGCGAGGTGAAGCGGCGGATCATCCTCGGCACCTACGTGTTGAGCAGCGGCTACTACGACGCCTATTACCTGCGCGCGCAGAAGGTGCGAACGCTGATTCGCGGGGATTTCGAGAAGGCCTTCGCGGGCTGCGACGCCATCCTGACGCCCGTGGCGCCGACGCCGGCCTACCCGATCGGGGAGAAGGCGGACGATCCGCTCCAGATGTACCTGGGCGACATCTTCACCGTCACGGCCAACCTGGCCGGCATCTGCGGGCTGTCCGTGCCGTGCGGATTCACCGCGGCCGGCCTGCCCGTCGGCCTGCAAATCCTCGGCCCGGCGTTCAAGGAGGAGAACATCCTCCGCGTCGGGCACGCGTATGAGCAGGCCACCGACTGGCATCTGAAACGACCTCCATCCCTGAACCCTGAACCCTGAACCCATGCGTTACCTGCCCACCATCGGCCTCGAAATTCACGTCCAGCTCAAGACGCGGACGAAGATTTTCTGCGGCTGCCCGAACGAGCCCGGCAGCGAGCCGAACACGCACGTGTGCCCGGTCTGCCTCGGGTATCCCGGGACGCTGCCGAACGTCAACGGGGAGGCTATCCGGCTGACCGTGCTGACCGGCCTGATGATCGGCTGCCGGATCAACCCGTACAGCAAGTTCGACCGGAAGAATTATTTTTACCCGGACATGCCGAAGAACTACCAGATCTCGCAGTACGACAAGCCCTTGTGCCTCGGCGGCGGGGTGGAGATCGAGCTCGAGGGCCGGAAGAAGACCGTCGGCATCACGCGTATCCATTTGGAGGAGGACGTCGGCAAGAGCATGCACTTCGGCGCGTCCAGCGGCGTGGACTTCAACCGCGCCGGCGCGCCGCTGATGGAGATCGTGACGGAGCCCGACATCGAATCTCCCGAAGAGGCCCAGGCCTTTCTCCTCGCCCTGCGCCGGATCCTGCTCTACGGCGGCGTGAGCGACTGCAACCTGGAGCAGGGGAACCTGCGGTGCGACGTCAACTGCAGCGTGCGGCCCGAGGGCCAGGCCGAACTGGGCACCAAGATCGAGATCAAGAACATGAACACGTTCAAGGGCGTGTTCCATGCGCTGAAGTACGAGCTGCCCCGGCAGGAAGAGGTGCTGCGGTCCGGCGGCGCGATCCGGCAGGAGACCCGCCGGTGGGACGACGAGAAGGGCGTCACCGAGGCCATGCGGTCCAAGGAATACGCGCACGACTACAGGTATTTTCCCGAGCCCGACCTCATGCCCGTGGTCCTGCCCGCGGAGACGATCGAGCAATGGCGCGCCACGCTGCCCGAACTGCCCGCGAAGCGTCGCGAGCGGCTGGCGCAGGAGTACGGACTGCCGGACTACGACGCCGGCGTACTGGTGGCCGACAAGGCCGTCGCGGATTTCTTCGAAGAGACCGCGCGCGCGTCCGGGAATCCCAAGGCGGCTTCGAACTGGATCATGACGGACGTGCTGCGCTGCCTCGGGGAAAAGCAGACCGAGTTGAAGGATACGAAATTGACGCCGGGGTCGCTGGCCGGCCTGATCCGGCTGGTGGACCAGAAGGTGCTCAACGTGCCGACGGCCCGCGAGCTGTTCAACGAGCTGTTCGAGAAGGGCGGCGATCCCGCGGAGTTGGTCAAGGCGAAGGGCCTGGCCCAGGTCAGCGATACGGGCGCGCTGGAATCCTTCGCGGACGAGGCCATCGCCGAGAATCCCGGGCCGGTGGCGGACTACAGGGCCGGCAAGAAGCCCGCGCTGCAGTTCCTCGTCGGCCAGATCATGAAGAAGAGCCGCGGCAAGGCCAACCCCCGGATGGTGCAGGAACTGCTTCAGCGCAAGCTGGGCGGCTCGTGACGTCGGTTACGCCCGATGATCCCGTTGCCGCGCGAGCCAGGCGCCCCAGCGCAGGCGATTCCGGGCGAATACGCGGTAGAGGCGGTCGAAGACGGGGCGTATCAACGGCGCGCCGGTCCACGCCATGCGCCAGCCTACGCCGGCGGCGCGGTAGGCCGCCCGGACCGCGTCCATGGCGCGATGCACGCGGCCTTTCCCGTCGATGAAATGCAACTGCGCGTCCACGTCCGCGCGGGTCAGCCCGTAGGCGGCCGGATCGAACGACGGCTGGCTGATATCCACGAACCGCACGTGGCCGGCGGCGTCGGCCCGTTTCAGCAGGGCCGCCTCGTGCGAGCAGAAGGGGCAGGCGCCGTCGTAGAGCAGGGCGCCGCGCGGCGGGGTGGCGGTGGTGTCCGCGGGGCTCATGGGCATAGCATGCTCCATCGGGACGCGTCCTGCAAGGCGGCGGCCGTACTCCAAGGATCATTTTTGACACGACGCGCCGGACCGTGATAGTCTCCGCTCTGAACAAAGTCGTTGCGGTGCGCTATACTTCGGGCCGGGGACGATCCGCTTGACGGCGAACGACGAATATATCCTGGAGATCCTCGAGAGCGTCGGCCTGATCAACCGCGAGCAGGGCCGCACCGCCCGGGAGGCCGCCCAGGCCGAGGACAAGAGCGTCATCGAGACCCTCGCCGCCTCGGGCGCCGTCTCGAAGATGGACATCCTGAAGGCGCTGGCCAACCAGTTCGGGATGGAGACCATCACCCTCACCGGCCTGGAGATCCCGCAGGACGTGCTGGACATGGTGCCCGGCGAGGTCGCCCGGCGCTACAAGATCGTCCCGGTCTTCAAGAACGACAGCCTGCTGACGGTGGCCTTGAGCGACCCGCTGGACGTCGAGACGCTGGACAGCCTGCGCTACGTGCTGAAGTCCAACGTGGAGGGCGTGGTCGCGCCCGCCGAGGAAATCGAGACCGCTCTCAACCACTACTACGCCCACAGCGGCACGACGGTCGAGTCCATGCTGGAGGAGATCACCGAGGGCACCGTGGCCATGCCCACGGGCGGGCAGATCCTGGCGGGCGAGGGCGAGGTGACCGAGGCCGACGCGCCGATCATCAAGCTGGTCAGCCTGATCATCATGGAGGCGTTCCGCAACCGCGCGTCCGACATCCACCTGGAGCCGCTGGCCAAGAAATTCCGCGTCCGGTACCGCATCGACGGCGTGCTGCACGAGGTGGACAGCCCGCCCAAGCGCCTGCAGTCCGCGGTGATCAGCCGCCTGAAGATCATGGGGAACATGAGCATCGCGGAAAAGCGGCTGCCGCAGGACGGCCGCATCCAGATCAACGTGATGGGGCGGGACCTGGACCTGCGCGTATCGTCGATCCCGGCGAGCCACGGCGAGAGCATCGTCATGCGTATCCTGGACAAGCAGAGCCTGGCGCTCGGCCTGCCGCAGCTCGGGTTCTTCTCGGACGACCAGCAGACCTTCGAGCGCCTGATCGGCCTCTCCGACGGCATCCTGCTGGTCACGGGGCCGACGGGGTCGGGCAAGACGACGACGCTGTACGCCTGCCTGAACTACATCAACCGGCCCGACCGCAAGATCATCACGGTGGAAGACCCGGTGGAATACCAGATGTCCGGCATCAACCAGGTGCACGTCCGCACGGACATCGGGCTGACCTTCGCGGCGGCCTTGCGGTCGATCCTGCGCCAGGCGCCGAACATCATCATGATCGGCGAAATCCGCGACATGGAGACGGCGGAGATCGCCGTCAACGCGTCGCTGACGGGCCACCTGGTGTTCAGCACGCTGCACACCAACGACGCCCCGAGCGCGATCATCCGCATGATCGACATCGGCGTGAAGCCCTTTCTTGTCGCCTCCTCCACGCGCGCGATCATGGCCCAGCGGCTGGTCCGCAAGACGTGCGAGAAGTGCAAGGAGCCGTACCGGGCCGCGGACGCGGAACTCCGCCTGCTGGGGCCGGCGGCCGCGCAGCTGGCCCAGGCGCAGCTCTACCGCGGCAAGGGCTGCCCGGACTGCAATTTCACCGGCTACCGGGGGCGGCTGGGCATCTTCGAGATTTTCGTCATCAACGACGAGGTGCGCCACATGATCTTCGAGCGGGTCTCGGCGACCGAACTGCGCTCGAAGGCGCGCGGGCTCGGGATGCGCACGCTGCGGGAGGACGGACTGCGCAAGGTCGTGGCGGGCGTCACCACGCTGCCGGAGGTCCTGCGCGTGACGATGGGGGATGAAGGCTGATGGGCGCCAATTCCTCCCAGATCAGCATGAGCGACCTGTTGAGCCTCGTGGTCAGCGAGAACGCCTCCGACCTGCACCTGGCCGTCGGCGTGCCGCCGGTCCTGCGCCTGCACGGCGCGCTGCACCCCCTCGACGCGGACGTGCTCAAGCCGGAGGATACCGAGCGGCTGATGAAGAGCATTACGTCCGACGAGCACCAGCAGAAGGTGCGCGAGCAGGGCGGCACGGATTTCGGCTTCGGGTTCGGCGAACTCGCCCGGTTCCGCGTCAGCGTGTTCAAGCAGAAGGGCCACATCGGCCTGGTGCTGCGCCTGATCCCGTCCAGGCTGATGTCGCTGGAGGAGATCGGCCTGCCGGCCCAGGTCAAGGACCTGCTTTTCCGCCCCCGCGGGCTGATCCTGGTCACCGGGCCGACCGGCTCGGGCAAGACGACCACGCTGGCGAGCATGATCAACATCATCAACGAGGAGCGCGACTGCCACATCATCACGATCGAGGACCCGGTCGAGTACTACCACTCGCACAAGAAGAGCGTGATCACGCAGCGCGAGATCGGCGTGGACGTCCCGGCGTTCAAGGAAGCCCTGCGGCGCGGCCTGCGCCAGGACCCGGACGTGATCCTCGTGGGGGAAATGCGCGACCTCGAGACGATGGAGGCGGCGATCACCGCGGCGGAGACCGGGCACCTGGTCTTCGCCACGCTGCACACGACGGGCTCCGCGCGCACGGTGGACCGCATCGTGGACGCCTTCCCGACGAACCAGCAGGAGCAGATCCGCACCCAGCTTTCCTCCAGCATCGTGGCCGTGATCTCCCAGTTGCTGCTCGTGCGCAAGGACAAGCCCGGCCGGATCGCCGCGTTCGAGATCATGATCGCCACGCCGTCCATCCGCTCGCTGATCCGGGACAACAAGACCTTCCGGATCACGTCGGACATCCAGACCGGCGCGCGGTGGGGCATGATGACGCTGGACGCGCACCTGATGGCCCTGTACGAGCGGGGGCTGATCGGCTACGAGGACCTGATCACGAAATCGCAGGATCCCGAGGCGGTATACCAGAAGCTGGAGGCGTCGGGCCTCCGCCCCAAGAAGTAGGCATCCATGGCGAAGACGGACTATAGCGATGCGCTGCTGCAGGCCTTGAGCGAGGAGAAGATCATCACGCCGCAGCAGGCGGAAGAGGTCCTGGACGAGCACGAACGGACGGGCAAGCCGGTCCGCGAGGTGCTGATGGACATGGACATGGTCTCGGAGGATCGGCTGCTCGACGTGATCGCGGCGCAGTTGGGGACCGGGATCATCAACCTGCACGAGATGGAGATCACGCAGGATGTGGTCCGCACCGTCCCGGGCAGCATCGCGCGCATGTACAACGTGGTCCCCGTGGAGCTGGGGCCCAGCAGCGTGACCCTGGCGACCTACGAGCTGTTGAGCCCGGAGGTCGTGGACGAACTGCAGTTCGTCCTGACGCGCGACGTCTCCTTCGTGGTGGCCCGCGAGGAGGACATCAAGAGCTACGTCGGCCGTTACTACGGGGACGAGAGCGAGTCCGTGAGTGACATGCTCTCCGCCCTGGAATCCGAGCTGCAGGATGCGGGGGATATCCTCAAGACGGGCGCCCGGGGCGACGACATCGCTAACATCGAGGCGGCCGCCAGTTCCACGCCGGTCGTGCGGTTCGTGAACCTCGTGCTCTACCAGGCGGTGCAGGACCGCGCCTCGGACATCCACTTTGAGCCGTTCGAGAACGAGTTCAAGATCCGCTATCGCGTGGACGGCGCGCTCTACGAGATGGCGCCGCCGCCGAAGCACCTGGCCCTCCCCGTGACCTCCCGCCTGAAGGTCATCTCGGGGCTGAATATCGCCGAGCGGCGCATCCCGCAGGACGGCCGCATCCAGCTCACTGTCGCGGGCCGGCCCATCGACTTCCGCGTGTCCACCCTGCCGACGCAGTTCGGCGAGAGCGTGGTGCTCCGCGTGCTCGACCGCAGCACGGTCTCCCTCGACCTGGAGAACCTGGGCATGCCGGACGACGTGTTCCAGGCCTTCCTGGAGGATATCGACAAGCCCAACGGCATCATCATCGTCACCGGGCCGACCGGCTCGGGCAAGACGACCACGCTGTACTCCGCCCTGCGGCGCATCAACACCATCGAGTCCAAGCTGCTGACGGCCGAAGAGCCCGTGGAATACGACATCGAGGGGCTCATCCAGAACCCGATCAACGACGCCATCGGGCTGACCTTCGCGAGGATGCTGCGCGCCTTCCTGCGTCAGGATCCGGACATCATCATGGTCGGCGAGGTGCGCGACATCGAGACGGCGGAGATTTCCATCCAGGCCTCGCTGACGGGCCACCTGGTGTTCACCACGCTGCACACCAACGACGCCGCCGGCGCGATCACGCGGCTGATCGACATGGGCGTGGAGCCGTTCCTGATCGCCTCGACGCTCGAGGCCGTGCTGGGCCAGCGGCTCGTGCGGACCATCTGCCAGAACTGCAAGACGCCGTACCAGCCGGAGAAGGACATCCTGGACCAGCTGGGCTTGAGCCAGGAGTCCGCCGGCGGCCGGCCGTTCTACTACGGGGCGGGGTGCACCTACTGCAACCAGACGGGCTACAAGGGCCGGTGCGGCATCTACGAGTACCTGCGCGTGCGCGATCCCATCCGCGCGCTGATCAACGAGCGCAAGCCCACCCTGATCATCCGGGACAAGGCCATCGAGCTGGGCATGCGCACGCTGCGCGAGGACGGGATCCGGGCGATTTTCGACGGGCAGACGACCGTCGAGGAAGTATTGAAGTACACCTAGTATCATGTTCCGGAAGTACCATAGCACGGAGACCGCCCCCTGCCGGCTTGACCGGCAGGGGCGGGAGGTTGGGAACAGCCGCTCCGGGCGCGGCTGTGCTCCGCCTCGTTCACCGGCGGGACAAGCCCGCCGGGGTCCTGTTGCGCGTGCCGTTACTTTCGGGGCGGGACACTAGCCGGCGAGAGAGCAACCCGATCGCGGGGGGAGAGACGACCATGGCCAAGTTTTCATACACGGCGCTGGACGCCAAGGGCCGGGAGACCCAGGGCGAGATCGAGGCGGACAACCAGACTGCCGCCATCAGCAAGATCCGCGAAAAAGGGATGTTCCCGACCGCGGTGACCGACGCCGCCGCCAAGCCGGCCAAGAAAAAAGCCGTCAAGGCCAGCGGCGGGCTGATGAAGATGGAACTGCGGATGCCCGCGTTCCTCTCGCGCGTAAAGACCAAGCAGTTGATGGTGTGGACGCGCCAGCTTGCCACCCTGGTCAACGCCGGCCTGCCCCTGCTGCGCGGCCTGCGGGTGCTGGCCAAGCAGGAGAAGAATCCTTTGCTCAAGCGCACCGTGTCCGAGATGGCCGAATCCATCGAGTCGGGCAGCACCTTCGCGGAGGCGCTGGCGCAGCACCCGCGCATCTTCAACAAGCTGTTCGTCAACATGGTCAAGGCCGGCGAAGTCGGCGGCGTGCTGGATGTCGTCCTCCTGCGCCTGGCCGAGTTCATGGAAAAGGCCCAGAAGATCAAGAGCAAGGTCGTCAGTGCCATGGTGTACCCGGTGGTCGTGCTCATCATGGCCGGCAGCATCCTGACCTTCCTGATGATCTTCATCGTCCCGAAGTTCCAGGACATCTTCGCCGACCTGCTGGAAGGCGAGCAGTTGCCCGGCCTCACCCGGATGGTGCTGGCCGTCAGCCAGACCATGACCCGCCGGCTGCCGATCGTCGTCGGCGTCATCGTGCTCCTCGTGTTCCTCGCCAAGATCCTGGCGAAGGCTCGCGTGGGGCGGCTGTTCCTGGACAACCTCAAGCTCAAGATGCCGATCTTCGGCACCCTGGTCCGGAAGACCGCGATCGCGCGGTTCACCCGGACGCTGGGCACCCTGATGACCTCCGGCGTGCCGGTCCTCCAGGCCCTGAACATCGTCCGCGACACCGTCCAGAACGAGGTGATCAGCAAGGCGGTCGGCACGATCCACGACGCCGTCAAGGAAGGCGAAAACATGACCCGGCCGATCGAGGGCTGCGGGGTCTTCCCGCCGATGGTTGTCAGCATGGTGGAAGTCGGCGAGGAGACCGGCGGCCTGCCCGAGATGCTGATGAAGATCGCGGACAGCTACGACGACGACGTGGACAACACCGTCGTCGGCCTGACCTCGATCATCGAGCCGATCCTGATCATCTTCCTGGCCATCATCGTCGGCACGATCGTCATCGCGCTCTTCCTGCCCCTGATTTCGATCATCGGCAAGATGAGCTGACGCGGGTTCCGGGCGGCAGGTGGACATGTCCGGACGCGTCATCCAGCCGGTCCTGGCGATCGCGTTGGGAGGGATCCTGCTGCTGGTCTCGTGGATCGTGCCGGGCGCCTGGCAGGCGCGCCGGCGCCGCGCGCAGGAGCACACCCGCTCCGGGGCCCTGGTCCTGCGGCAGGCGGCCTACCGTTTCTATTCCGACTACGGGGTGTGGCCCGTGTCCCGGAAGGAGCATGCTGGCGACGCGCACTTCGGCGGCGGGCGGCGCAACGCGGAGGTGCTGAATGCGCTGCGCGCCCTCGACGGGCCCGGCAACGGGGACCACGAGGTCAACCCCCATCGCACCGTCTATTTCGATCCGCCGCCCGCCGCGCCCGGGCGGCCGGGACTGGATGCCTGGGGCAACTTTGTGGATGCGTGGGGCGTCCCGTATCACATCGTGGTCGACGTCAACCTGAACGGCGTCTGCGAAGCGGAGGACACGATCCACGGCGGCCAGATCGGGGCCGGCATCCTGGTGTGGTCCGGGGGGCTGGACCGGCGTCCCAATACCCCGGACGATATTCTGTCCTGGAAACCCTGACCGGCCGCGGGCTACCCCAGGTTGGACGTCAGCGCGTTCCGCAGTTCGCCGGGCAGGGGCCTCTTCTGCCATGTGCCGGCATCCACGGCCACCTGCACCGTTTTCACGGCGCCCACCTCGACGCCGGAGGACTTGAGCAGGCGGAACCGCAGCGAAAAGGAAGTCTGCCCCGCCCGGTCCAGGGTCAGTTCCACGGTCAACTCGTCGCCCAGGCGCGCGGGGGCGAGGTAGTCGGATTCCGCGTGGACAAGGGGAATCCGGTAATCCCGCTCCGCCATGATGACGCCCAGGCCCAGGCCGATCCCGTCCAGGAAGGCCTCGAACGTTTCGTGCGCGATGCGGAGCTGGCTGGTGAAGAAGATCACGCCGGCGGCGTCGGTGTCTTGCATGCGGATTCGGTAGGTTCGTGTATACATGGCGGGGCGGTCCTTTCGTCAACGCGCGCCGACGCCGGTCAGGATCCCGGCGAACAGGCCGAAGTAGAAGCACAGGAAGAAGACCGCGGACAGGATCCCCAGGACCAGCGCCCACGCGGTCGCCCGGGCATACCGGCCCAGCTGCTCGAAAAACGGGATCCACGCCGGATCGGAAACCGGCGCCGTGTCCAGCGCCGAGCGCGCACCCAGCAGCGCCGTTCCGGCCACGATCATCAGGACGCCCGAGACGGCGCCCACGATCGTGAGGCAGCCGCCGATCCCGGTCACGATACCCAGGATGCCCGCGATCGTCATCCAGTGCCGCAAACGGGAAAGCGAGGCGGCGGGCGCGGCCTCGGGCGACAGTTCCGGCACCGAGCCGGCGCGGACCCAGCCTGGTAGTCCCGCACGCCAGACGAGGTCGTCGGGAGACAGGCTCCCGTCGGCCAGCATGCCCTGCACGATCCGTGTGGGCAGCGGGCCGGAGCGATCGGCCGCCCCCGCGCGGGCATAATACCAGGATGCCGTGTTCATAAAAGGACCGCCCGCAATATAAACCATCCGTCGTCGCGCGCCATGTTTTTCATGGCGGTTTCCGCTATTGATAAGGTCCGGGCGCCGGGTATGTTCACGGGCAGCGGGCCGCCGGACGGCGGCCCGGGAGCGCCATGAGCCGCCCCAAATCCATAGGCCGCGTGGCCGTCGTAGCCGGGATCGTGCTGTTCTGGGCGGCCATGATGGCCTGGCTGCTGCGACACGAGGCCTTCCCGCAGCGGTTCGGGAAGGCCGCCGCCGGTTACCGGGTCCTGCTGGCCGAGGCCCCCGTCGAGGAGGACTCCTGGATGCGGATCGCCTTCCGGGATCGGACGATCGGCTACGCGCGCCGCCGACTGGAAACCCGCGAGCATGACCCCGCGGTCCACCTGCTCATCCAGTATGAGCTGTTCGTGAAAACGACGATCCTGGGTCTGCCGCAAGAGGTCCGCGCGACGGCCGAGGCCGCGTTGGACGCGTGGCAACAGCTTCAGCGGTTCACCCTTCACGTGCGCGCCGGGACGCTTGTTCTCCGGGCGGACGGCCAGCGTAGCGGCGCCTCCCGGTTCGACGTCGAATGGACGGGCTCGGCGGGATCGTCCCGCATGCAGGTGGACATCCCCGACGATACCGTGCTGTTCTCCCCCCTGCAGCAGATGCTGGTGAAGCGGCTGGCGCCGGGCGAAACGCTGCGGCTGCGATCGATCGATCCCTTTTCCATGAAGCCCGCCGACTGGCGGGTCGAGGCGGGCGTGTGGGAGCCCGTGACCGTGGACGGGAGGACGACGAACGCGCTGGCGCTCCGCGTGACGTCCGGCGTCATTTCATTACGCGCGTGGATGGACGCCGAGGGGCGGATCCTGCGCGAGGAATCCCCGCTGGGCTGGACGCTGGAGGCATGCGAGGCCTCGCAGGTGCTGGCCTGGGTGGGCGCGAGAGAGGCCGCCGTGCCCGAAGAGATCGCGCGCGAATGGGGCGGCCTGTTCGAAAGATTGAGGCCGGCGGCGCCGGCCCGGGAGTAATCCATGGAACCGATGATCCACATGAGCCGTGTTTCGAAATCGTTCGGCGCCGTCCGGGCCGTGCGCGACCTGACCCTCGACATCCCCCGCGGCCAGCTCTTCTGTTTCCTGGGCCCGAACGGCGCCGGCAAGACGACGACCATCAAGATGCTCTGCGGCCTGCTGCGTCCCGACGAGGGAGAGATCCGCATCGGCGGCCGCGACCTGCGGACCGATGCCGTCGCGGTCCGGCGCATCACCGGCTACATCCCCGATTTCCCGTTTCTCTACGAGCGCCTTACGGCCGCCGAGTTCTTCGAGTTCTCCGGGGACCTCTACGGCCTGCCGGCCCGGGAGGTCCGCGAGAAGAGGGCCCCCGCGTTCGTCCAGTTCGGCCTCGCGGATTACGCGCACACGCTCATCAAGGATCTCTCCCACGGCTACCGCCAGCGCCTGATCTACGCCGTGACGCTGCTCCACGCCCCCGAGGTGCTGTTCGTGGACGAGCCGTTCATCGGGCTCGACCCGTTCACCATCCGCCTGATCAAGAACCTGCTGCGCGACCAGGCCCGGGCCGGGATGACCGTCTTCCTCACCACGCACATCCTGGCCCTGATCGAGGACCTGGCCGACCGCATCGGGATCATCGCCGGCGGGCGCCTGGTCACGGCCGGCACACGGGAAGAACTGGCCGGGGCAAGCGCCGTGCGCGGGGGCAGCCTGGAGGACATCTTCTTCAGCCTGGCCGGCCCGGAGGGGGAGGGGCCGTATGCGTGAGCTGGCAGTCCTGCTGGGCAAAGATGGCCGCGCCGCCCGGCACGCGGGCCGGTTGTGGGCGGAGCAGTCCCGTTTCAAGCTGGTCTTCATTTTCCTGTTCGCCCTCGGCCTGCTGGGCGGGCTGTGGGGCCTGTTCCTGCACGGCTTCCGGTTCCTCGAATCGCTCGGCGGCATCGGCCTGATGCTGGTCTACCGCCTCTTCTACCTGTTTTTCTTCGGGCTGGGACTGATGCTGGCGCTGTCCTCCGTGATCACCACGTACACGACGTTTTTCCGCTCCGACGAAACCGGGTACCTGCTGCTGAAGCCCGTGCCGGTCGGCACGCTGACCCTCTACAAGGCCATCCAGTCGGCCTTCTACACGTCCTGGGCTTTCTTCTTCATGATCGTTCCCTTCATCGGGGCGTTCGCGATGCACGAGAAGTTGCCGCTCCGGTTCCTGGCGTGGCTGGCCCTCTATTCCGTTCCGTTCGTGCTGCTCTACTCGCTGCTCGGCACGCTCGTCTGTCTTCTCGCGCTGCCGCTGCTGCGCCGCTTCCGTGCCGCCCGGTGGGCGCTGCCCCTCGTCCTGCTTGCCGCGGGCGGCCTGTGGCTGGTGACGACGAGGCCGGCGCCGGGCGACGCCGGGGTGTTCCCCACGCTGACGCGGCTCGTCCCGGCAATGCAGTGGGCGTCCCACCCGCTCTGGCCGAGCTGGTGGATGGCGGAGGGCGGGCTGGCGCTGGCCCGCGGCCAGCTCGGACGGGTCGCCGGGCTGTGGGGTGTGCTGGTGTCCAACGTGTTGCTCGCGGGCCTGTTCGTCGAGGCGGCCGGCCGCCGGTTTCTCCTGTCCGACTGGCAGGGCGTGCACTTCGCCGCGTCCCGCCGCCGGCGCCGCGGTGTGTTGTGGCCCTCGATGGAACGTTGGCTGGCCTTCCTGCCGCGCGATCTGCGCACGATCATGGTCAAGGACGCGCGGATTTTCATCCGCGATCCCGCGCAGTGGTCGCAGGCCCTTCTGTTCTTCGGGCTGCTGGCGATCTACTTCTTCAACCTGCGCACGCTGCACTACCACGTCCTGCCCGCGGTCTGGCGCAACCTCATCGCGTTCCTCAACATCGTCAGCGTCTGCTCCATCATGGCCTCGCTGGGCTCGCGGTTCATCTATCCCCAGTTGAGCCTCGAGGGCCACAGCTTCTGGATCCTCGGCCTGGCCCCGACCTCGATGGGGCGCGTGCTGGCGGCCAAGTTCCTGGGCGCCGTCTTCAGCCTGGGCGTCGTGAGCCTGGCGCTCATGGCCCTGTCCACCCGCATGCTGGCGGTGCCGCGGTCCGTCCAGGCCGTCGCCCTCCTCGTGGCGGCGGCCACGACGCTGGTGGTGTCCGGCCTGTCCACGGGGCTGGGCGCGGTGTTCATGGACCTGAAGCAGCGAAACCCGTCGGCCATCGTGTCCGGGTTCGGGGGTACGCTGAACCTGGTGCTGAACCTGGGCTTCATGCTCGCGGGGATCCTTCCGCTCGGCCTGGTGTTCCACGCGCGCGCCCAGGCTGGCGGCGGGCTCGGGCCCGCGGCTCTCGCGGCGGCCCTGGCCTGGCTGCTCGTGGCCGCCAGCCTCCTGGCGGCGGGCGCCCTGTACGCCGGGTGGCGAAGCCTGCGCCGCCGGGAATTCGGATGAGGAGCCCTTTTTGCTTCACAACCGGCCCTGCGGGCGCTAGACTGACAATGGAGGCCGTGGACATGGAAGATATTAATTTCGATTGCCCCTTCTGCGGACAGAACCTGGATGCCGACGAGGATCTCGTGGGCACGAATATCCCGTGTCCGTCCTGCGGCAAGATATTCCGCGTCGTACAGCCCGTCCGGTCGCAGGTCGACGCCCAGCGCATCGCGCCGCCCCCGCCGCCCCCGGCGCCGCCCCCGAACCGCGAGGACATGATCGCCACCACGCGGATCGAGCTTCCCCCCGAGTACCTCTCGCCCGAGCGGAAGA
>JAGNIJ010000039.1 GCA_018001225.1 Kiritimatiellia bacterium
GCGTGACAGTGGCTGGTATGGCTTCGGAGAAGGAGACGAGCACTTTGCCCCAACCTCACCGCCAAACCCTAAGCGCGCGCCCTCCCCGAAGCCTGCCCGATCTATGACCGATGAGGACCGCAAGGCGATGTTTGCCAAGATTCGTGAGGGCGCCGAGTCAGGCCGGTCCTATGAGTCCCGGGTCACGATGCACCCCTCGACCTACAAGGGCGAGACCCCGGAAGAGGCCGCCGCCAGGCTGGACCGCTCCATCCCGTCCATCCTCGGGGACGCCGCCGAGTATCTCTACGACGGCCTTTTCCCTGGCATGTCGGGCTCGGAGGCCCTGCAGTTGCTCGGTGCGATCCAGGGCATGGCCTATTCCGTGAAGCTGGCCCAGTCCGCTGCGGCTGCGGCCGGCCGGGCCGTTCAGTTGAACACGACGGGCACGGCCGCGCGGCCGTCCATCTACGAATTCGCGGAGCCCTCTGCCGAGTACTTCCGCTGGTACCAATACGGCGGCAAGCCCCATTCGTCGCCGCTGTCCACGGCCCAGGCGGAATCCTACATGCGGCTGATCGGGCTAGGAAACCGGGCGGTTCACCTGGCCAATGCCGGGACGCCGGTCCAGTTCATGACCGACGAGCAGCGCCGAGCTATGTTCGCTCGCCTTCGCGGCGGCGGTGGAGGCGGAGGGGGCGGCGGCTCCTCTTCGTCCTATCGGCCGCTGAACTACGACAGCTCGCGCGACTACGAGGCTCGAATCGCCTCCCTTGAGCAGCAAAAGAAAAACTTGGAGGCCAGTATTCCGCCGCCGCCCGAGCCGCGCAGCTTCGAGCTCATCGACACGCGGGCCCTTGAACGTGAACTCCTGCGAAGCGGAATGCACCTGTTCGACATCAAGGCCCAGGTCCAGGCGGCCGAGGCCCAGAACCAGGCGGTCCGGGCTCAATTCCGCTCCATCGAGAAGCAGATCAAGGCCAAGTACAAGGACCCCAAGAAGCAGAAGGCGGCGCTCCAGGCGTTCTTCGACAAAGTGGCCGAGCAGAACGCGAAGGACCAGTACCAGTATGAGGATATCGTCCGCGAGGCCCAGGAACGGATCAACAAGATCGACGCGGCCATCGAACTGGAGCGAATCCGCAGTCGGGAAGCCTTGGAAGAGGCGGGGCGTCTCGAGTGGAACGCCGATAGCCGGGAACTGGCCCGCCAGGACCGCGAGGCCATCCGTGCGCAGATCGCCGAGGACAAGGCAGAGGCCCGCGCGGCGGCTCAAGCAGCCAAGGCCAACTCGCCCGAGGCCCAGGCTCGCCAGGAGAAGCAGAAGGTCACCACGCTCAAGACGCTGTGGCGCGATGCCGCCAACGGCGACGAGGGCGCCGTGATCCGCGGCTTGCAGAAGCTCGGTGTGGACCCGGCCACGGTGGACATCCCCTCGATGGTCAAGGAGGCCACGTCCATTGGCGTAGTCGGCCGGGACGCCAGTTGGCAGCAGCGCCTCCAGGCCCGGCAGGACAAGGCCAACGCCTATAACCGGCCCATCCCTGGTGTGGATGGCGATCCTATCCAGATCGTACCGCGCAGCACGGCCCAGTACCAGGACGCGCCGCTGCGGGGTACCGATCCGGGCCCGACTCACCACAACCCGGAGGTCTCGGACGCGGAAGTGAACTCGTTCCTCCGCTGGCAATCCGAAGCGGATGACATCGCGGCCCGCAGTAAGCGCGGCGCCATGCCTGATTGGCAGGCCAAGCAGGAAATGCAACGCGCCTGGCAGCGCCACCAAGATCGAATCTCGGGGGAGTAATGGCTGTCCTGCTTTCCAACTGGCGCGGCGGCTATCAGACCGACGAGCAGCGTAGGGCCATGTTCGCCCGCCTGCGTGGCGGCGGGGGTGGGGGCAGCGGTGGTGGATCGGGCGGGAAGGGCCGGTCCTATGACTCGCGCGTCACGATGCACGCCTCGACCTACAAAGGGCAAACCCCGGAGCAGGCCGCGGCGCAGTTGGACCGCTCGATCCCGGAGATCCTGACCGATACGGCCGCCTACTTGTACGATGGCTTCTTCCCCGGCATGTCCAGCGACGAGGTCTATGCCCTCGCCTCGGCATTCCCCGGCGGTGTCATCATCGGAACTGGATCGAAAGCGGCCGGGGCCGCCCGCGCCATAGGGCGCAAGACGCCGAAGCTGAAGGCGTTCCTTCGATCGCTGGCTGTCTTTGGCGGGGCGCTCGGCACCGGCCAGGCCGTTGGTTATTATCGGGACCAGAACCCGACCATGAACCCGCGAACGGATCACTTGCTCGCCCTGGTTCAGGACGCCGCGAATACGGTCGCGGCGCTCTCGGGGCTCAAGATCGCGAGGATCGGGATCGGCAGCCTCCCCGGCATGTCCCGCCTCGGCGAAGTGTTGGGGGCGGCCGGCAGCAAGATCAAGGCCGCCCAGGCCGCGGTGGCCGGCCACACGCCGGGGGTCATCAAGACGCCGCTTGGCTGGGTCGCCAAGGCGTACAACGCCGTGGCCGGGTTCACCGGCGCGGAGATCAAGCAGTTCGCCGAGATGCCGCGCGCCTTGAAGAAGTACCAGCTCGCGCAGGGGCTTACCGGCCGCGCGGCGGAGTTGCGGGCGCAGGCGGAGAAGATCGCGCGGCTGGCCCAGTCGCAACACGACTGGATGAAGTGGAAGGCCCACGAGGTTCTGGGGACTTCGCACAAAGGCGCCCGCGCGTTCTGGCCGTCGGCCGAACGAATGTACCAGGAAGGCGCCGGGAAGTTCTTCGCGGCGGAAGCAGGGATCGCGGGGTCGCGGCGGTCCGCCGCGCACCTGGTCAAAATGGCCGGCAAGGTCGACGCCAAGGCCACGAGGCTCAAGCAGGCTGCGATCGGTTCGCTCGCCCGCGCCGCTTACGTGACTGCAGGGGCCACGGCGGTTCACACGGCCGAGCAGGGTATCAAAGACAACTATCGCGCCGATATGGAGCGAGCCTTTGCCCAAGGCCAGCCGTTCATCCTGAACCCCGACGCCGACATCACCGACACTCCGCTCAAGCGCGCGGTCATGTTCGCCACGGGCACGCTCGGGAATCCGGTCGAGAAGCAGACGCGCTTCTACGTCGGTGGCAAGTACACCAAGGACCTGGCGGAGCGCGCCTACCAAGAATACCAGTACGATACCATAGAGGCCGCGCGAAAGGCCGGTCACATCACGGCCAAGGAAGCGGACCGGCTCCAGGTCGAGCGGGCGAAGCAGAAGCCATTCAACATGGCCGGCAAGTCCATTCACAGCTTCACGCCGGCCATTGCCGGGTTCGGCAAGTTCGCTGCCTCAACTGTTTCGAAGGCGATCAGGTACCGTGATCCATCGGAACTGAAGACGCTCTATAACCCGCAGCACGCGGCCGGTGTCGGCCTCATGGCCTACGGCAACACCGTGGGCGGTAAACTGCCGTCGAGCATCCCTGTTTCATGGAATGCGTTCCTAGCGGGGCAGGGTGTCTATCAGGCGTACAAGCAGGGGCCGAAGAACTGGCGGGGGAAGATATTCAAGCCGCTTCGCGTAGATCAACCTTGACCGAGTAGGCCAGCTGGCGTGGCGCCGATGGCTGGATGAGCAACCCCCAGTCAGTCGCGGCGACCCGATTCGCCGTTCCTTCCTCATTCTCTCGACAAGAAGTCGAGACTGGTCTTTGCGTCTCCAGTGGATCGCAATGCTGCAACCACGGGCAAGAATTCATTGTGGTAGAAATCCCAAAGCGCGAATGGATCCACGTTGTCTGGCTCGGAATAGCTACCACCCGCATTGCATTGACTCAGACGAAGGCGCAGTTCTCCATCGAAACTCCTGAACACTTTGCGGGCTTTATCGGTGCTAGGTCTGTAGTGTGAGTTAAAGACCCAGTCTCTGAGGGAAAATAGACCCGTGAAGACAAAGGCAACGACTTGCGGCTGCCTCGCGAACTCGGACGGCGCTAAATCGGCTACGAGCCGGTCAACGATTTCGGCGAAGGCGACTGCTGCGGAAGGGTCTCCATAGCCGCAGCACTTCCGTACAGCCTCCATATCTGTTGCCGCATCGTCACAAGAATATTTGTGCGTCATTAGTCATTCCTCTGGCGACGTACGGCTTCTGGAGCGGCGCGTCAGCGACGTACACAGCAGGCCGTGGTGTACGCCCAGCATGTGGATGAACTGATGGGGTTCAAGTCCACCTTCGGAGGATCAGGATAGCGAATGAATAGCCAAAGGCAAGGGCGGTTCCGCTCTCATGGCCCACGGCAATACCGTGGGTGGCAAGCTGCCGTCGAGCATCCCGGTTTCATGGAACGCGTTCCTGGCGGGGCAGGGGGTCTATCAGGCCTACAAGCAGGAGCCGAAGAACTGGCGAGGGAAGGTAGTCAAGCCCTGTCAGGTAGAACATTCGTAATCATATGCAGTGCCGCATCACTGCGTCGGCACGTTGAACTGCATCAATAGCGGCGTGATCAGTCTAACGCGCATCTCGATGGGAGGTAACTGGCTATGGTGTGAGAGCGCGAATTCGGTAATGCGCGGAAGTGAACCCGTCCATATCGCCGAAAATAAGTGGCGCGGGTCCTCCGGTCGCAGTTGAGCCGATAGGAGTCCAGTTTTGAGCCATCAGGTCTGTTGAGCGTTCCATGCGGCAGACCGCCCCGGAAACGACGTTCCAAGTAATGGCGTTGGATGCCGCTGCGCGTATGGATGCTGAACCCCATTCCCATGCTTCAAATGCACCGATATCGGCGCGCCCATTCAATATACGGGCTACACCGTTGAAGTCACTTGCGCCGATATCCACAGTGCTGGAAGGGCCTGCATCTACGCAGGGGGAGGCGGGCGCGGGCCGGAAGATTTCGTCCGCAAATACCGGATCCAGAGTGATATTGCCGACTCCGCTTGTCGGCAGGGGGAACAAGCAGGAATAATCAATCGTGAATGGCGTATAAGGAGAGAATCCATCGCTGTATTCCCAGTTATCTTCCTGGCCCATCTTGTCGTAATTATACCGCACGATGTTATTCACCGCCCGATCGGGATCTCGAATAGTCAGCCCGTTGGCCACGCCAATCCCGCTCACGCCAATGTTGGTATTCAGCACGATGACGCAGCTGATGAAATGGTTGGAGTAGCCGCTTGATATGCAACCGCCGCCGCTATTTTCCGCAACTACTGAATTAAGCAATGTCGCGCGGGTATATAAAGTTACTCCGCCGCCGCTCAAGTCGGCCCGATTATTGCGTACGATGCAGCCAATCGCCCTTGATCGGTCTAGGCTCAATCCTCCTCCGTTTCCATTCACGGAGTAATTGCCAGTGAATGTGCATCCTTGAACAAGGGCGGTTCGAGTCAACATTGCCCCAGCGCCTTCGGCGCTGTTGATGATGTTGCTGCACGTCACCAGGTTGCCGGCCACTCTGGAATTACGCAGAACTCCTGAAGCATTCGTCCCGTTGGCTCCCTGCAGAAACACACCGCCGCCATATGGACTGCCCCCGTAGTATCCGTTGGTTCTGGAAGATGTGATGGCCGCGTTGCTCTCAACCGCGCAACGGTCAATCATGACATATCCGTTGTTGGTGGCGGTCTTCGCATAGATACCGCCTCCGCGCGCTCCCGGAGGCCGGGGGAATACATCCACAGCGTACAGGATTCCGTGAGCCAGGTTGTCACGGACTGTGCAGGCCCTTAACGTCCCGCCATTCTGGATAAAAACCCCACCCCCACAAGCGGCATAGTTAACGTAGTCAATAAAAGCGGTATCCACGGGATTGCTGGCCGTGACGTATCCCCGCAGGATGGTAAACCCTTCTACGACAGCTCCCGTGTTAGCGATGAGCACGCAGCGGTTTGAACCGCCTCCGTCAATCCACGTGGACTCAGCATTATTCGAACTGATCAGGGTAATCCCGTTGGTGATGACGACCACGTTGGGGCCGTAGTATGTGGCACCGAAGCCCGAATAAGTCCCTTCGCCGACGATGACCGTGTCGCCGTTCGTCGTCAGGTTGACGGCGGCTTGAAGTGTACGTGCGGCCGATGTCCAACTTAAGTAGGGGGGTGTATCCGCGCCATTGGTTGCCACGTGGTAGATCAGGCTTTCAGCCTGGTGTGAGCAGGCCATGAGAAGCGTGCATAACAAGGCCAATCGGCAGAGAGGTGAGGGCCGTACGATTGTCCTGCGTCCTAGACATGGAAGAAGCCAAATATTCATAAGTACATAAAATCAGATGCGGTCTTGTAACGCAAGCTCTGCAAGTGGATGGCGCGTCCTTGATGGTTAGCATCGCAGGGTTGGTGTTTTTGAAAGCCAACCAGGGGGGCATCAGGCCTACAAGCAGGGGCCGAAGAACTGGCGGGGAAAAGTCTTCATACCTATCGGGATATATCAGCCTTAGCCAAAAAGCCTGCCGTTTGATGTGGCCCTTAGCTTCCCGCAGTCAGTCAGGCGGGATTCGTCCCTCTTCTTGTTGTCGTGTCTGGCGCGCGTTGTGAAGGCATGTATCTATTCATTTCGCGTCAAGACCCATAGCGACATACAGAGACGTCAGCTCTATTGAGCGCCCGCCGATGACTGTCTCATAATCATTGTCATGCCCTCGGTCATGAAGGATTCCCCCCTCCCAAGAAATCTCAATCCGCTGGCCCAGTGAGGAGATCTCATCATAGTGATGCTGGCTTAGCATGCCCTTCTGACGAATACACTCAAGTAGCGCTGACAAGTGCCTCACGATTGCTTTGACTCGCGCCTCAGTTATATCCATCACCCAACCCGCATGCTTCACGTC
Source organism: Kiritimatiellia bacterium (assembly GCA_018001225.1). Lineage (NCBI taxonomy): Bacteria > Pseudomonadati > Kiritimatiellota > Kiritimatiellia > Kiritimatiellia bacterium. The sequence goes on from JAGNIJ010000039.1 coordinate 6,782, forward strand.
GGAGATGTGAAGGCGCATAAGGCCGGCGTCTCGCAGTCGTTCGCATATTGCGTGAACACTCTCGGGCATGCCAATCTTCGCAAGAGCGTATGTCACCTTTTCATCGACGCTTTCAATATGCCACCGATAATGGTTATGCCTGACAATTCTTTCCAAGCATTGCCTGGTTTCAGGGCTACAGTCTGAACACAGAACCTCAACGACAATGGTGACCATATCGCTATCAGGTTCGAAGTGCCGGTTAACGTATCTGCTGTCGTTGGCGATCTTCTCCAGTGTAGGTCTTGCAATGATGTTCAAAAGGAGTTCCGCGCACCTTGGATCGCCCTTTTGACTTAGTAAGCGTGCAGCCCGCGCTCTGATAGAGAAATCCTCATCCTGCAAGGATTGCAATAATGTCGGGCTGGAATCCTTGAAGCGGTCTAGGCGCGCTCTTGATCTAACATACTCAATAACTTTGTGGGATACACGAGATCCGTGAGAGTAATCTGTACCCGCATTCTGCGAAAGCACGCTCAGAGAGGCAATTATCTGCTCGATAGCTGACTGTGTTGTGAACGACCTTAGAACTTCAACAAGGACAGGTTCATTACAATTCGATTGATGGAATGCGTCAAGAAGAAGTGGGAGCCATTCAGTCTCATGTTTCTGAAAGATGCCAATGATGCGGTTCCTGTCTATTTCCGTCAACGGGCGACATGATCCACCCCATCCCGGTCGAAAAGGGGACGACCACGTAAGCATCTTGAAAAGGATGGCCCGTGCACGACTATCTCCGCTTGCGGATAGCCGGTCGATGTCGTCGGATTCTCCACGGATCCATGAGGCCCACTGCGGTTCGCCAAGTTTCGCGAGCGCGCCTGCGGCGTTAAGCCGTATATCTCCGTCCAGAACGTCAATCAAATGCTCGGTAGCGCGATTGTCGCCAAGTTCGCCTAGAGCATCGGCGGCAGCCATCCGAACCACGAGGTCTGGGTCCTGCAAAGCTGCAATTAAGTGACTGTAGGCCTGCGCTCCTCCGCACTTCAGGAGGCCAAAGACTGCTTGGGCCCGGTCGTTAGCCCAATGGCTGTTTTGCAGTGTTGACACCAATAAGTCGACTGCCTGTGGATGGTTGCTTAGCCCGAGTCTTCTGAAGTCCAAGTCCTCCCCTCGTATCCAGGTTTTCCATTGTAGTTCGCCTAATTCTGCCAGAGATGATGCTGCGGCGCGCCGCTTACTTGCATCTTCTGAACCTAGAATGCCTCTAAGCACGTCGATCGCTCGCTTGTCTCCGAGTTTACCCAAGGCGTCAATCGCCCCTGTATGATTGCAGCACCGGTCACGTTCGGGCCTCTTAAGGAAGTGGATTAAGGCTTCGGCTGCTCGCGTGTCACCGGAGTTGCCCAACGCATTGATGGCAGAGTTGACTACGACCCCATCGTCGTCATCAAGTGTCGGCAGTAGGAGATCGATTAGCCGTGTGCTACCCGTTGTTGCTAGACCCCGTACTGCTGCTTCGCGGATACGACAGTCTCGGCTTCTTAAGCGACGCGAATACCAAAGCGTGCTGAGGTAGCGAGCTATGCCGGTCATTTTGTTTCCTAGCTCAAGAATTATATCCTGTCGACCGAAGATTCAAGCGAACCAGTGGCGCAAAGCGTCGCATGGTACAGCCGGTTGTTGAGGTAGAATTCATCATTTATGTTATGCTCTGAAGAAACGCCTCGAAATATGGCTTCTCTATTTCGAGGGAAAGTGACTGAAATTCTATCATACACTCAAGTCCGGGTTCAATAAGCAGGGGTACTTTGGCGTATTGAAGTCTATGATCGCTGTAGCAGACTTCGTACGCTTGAGTTGTCGCTATTCTGATGTAGTGCGATGATATACGAGGAAACCGTGGTCGCATTTCCGGAGGATCCCAAATGGTCAAATGCCGGTGGGCGAAAAGTGCTTGTTGCCAGGGAAAGCGAAGGCGTGTTTCTGACGGTTCCTCAACTATGATCAATGCTGCAGACGCGCCGCCTAGTCGCAACCTCGTGTCTCTGCTGTTCGACGTCATTCTGTTTGGCCACTTCTGCATACCTGCGTCGTTCTTGAATCCTGGAGGGGTACTCCATCGTGGCATGTGGCCTAGCGGTGGAAACATGGCCTCCGCCTTTTTGCGAAACTGTTCTGGATACCTGGCTGGGTCCAATAGGAAGTCGATGTACAGTCCCGCATTGTGACTCAATTCCACAGCGATCTCGCTGGCGGGGACCCCTTGTCCCCCCAGTTGTTTGTCGATGCGCAGACACGCTTCAACACCATGCCGATCCGTGGGGGTGCCGTTCTTGCATTGCCACAGGTCGTCAACAACGCCAGGCTCGTTCATGACTTGCGCAAGTAGTAAGTCGGCAAGTGTCTTGTCCATTGCGTCTCCTGTCTTATCTCAACCTTGTCGAGCACATTTCTTGTGATCTTTATGCTGCCCGCACTGGCGACATGACGCAACGATTATGAATGTGTTATGCGACAGCTCGTCCATACATGTTCCCAACCGCTTTCACATTTTATCTCGGCTATTCGCCGACCCCAGCAAATAATAAGCCTTGACATTCCAATGGCGATATAGTAAGCATATCCACAATGAGAGACCGAATCTAACCACAGAGCTTTAGGGCAACCGCGCGGCCTAATTAACCGCGAGGCATCCCAGAGAAAGGCGGCAAGTTGGTGCCAACTCACCAGTTGCCGCCTTTTTCTTTTGCCCAAGAAAGGACACGAACATGGCAGAGCAACCGACCGAGACGCCGGCCCCCGAGAAGGTGGACCTGGCGCAGTTGAAGCAGATGCTGAAGCTCCCCGAGACGGCCACCGAGACGGACATCATCACGGCGCTGGTCCAGCTGATCGCGCAGCTCCAGCAGAAGTACGACGCGCTCCTGGGCGACGCGGTGGCGCTGGAAGACGACGTGGCCAACCGCTATCTGGCCGACTTCGAGGACCTGATCCCGAACGAGAGCCGCGAGTTCTGGAAGTCCTCGCTCCTGCATAACCGCGACGAGACGCTGGGTATCCTCGTGGGCCTGCGCAAGGTCCGGGACGAGGCCAAGCCGGCGCCTGCGGCCGAACCCAAGGCGGACCCGAAGCCCCTGTTCCGTAACCGGCTCGTGGTCGCCCGGACCGTCTCCGAGCTGGCCGAGGAAAGCCCGGCCACCAGCATCAGCCGCGCGGTGGCGATCCGCAATCGCGCCCACCAGATCCGCAGCACCGAGAAGATTCCGTATGCCCTGGCGTTCTCCAGGGCCGAAAGGGAGATCGAGCAATGAGCCAGACCAATGTGAAGACCGGCCGATTTGTCGTCCTTGCGGGCGAAGACCTGACCGACATGGAAGACCGCCTGGTCATGCTGACCCATGACACCGGCGTGCCGGAAGTGAAGCTGCCCGCCGCCAACGACGACCCGGCGGTGTACCTCCTGCTGGAGGGCGCGGCGGACACGGAGAACGTGTCTGTGGACCCGATCCAGGCCGGCCAGAACTACCGCGTCGTTCTGGACGGCACCTGCAACCCCGGCGACAAGCTGGTCCTGGCCGACGGGGCGGGTACCGCCGCCAAGAAGGGCAAGGTCCGGGCTCTGCCCGCGGCCGCGGGCACCTATCGCGTGCTGGGCATCGCCGAGTCTTCGGGCGTGGACGGCCAGCTGGTCCTCATGCGGGCCGCGAGCCTCGGTTTCGTCACGGTGATCTAACCCCGAAAGGAATCCATCATGAACCGCATCCTGAAACTGACCGCAGCCCTCGGCCTCCTGGTCGCCGCCGCGTACTTCGCGTTCGCCACGGACCCGGAAGCGTCCTTCCGCGAAGGCGTCCGCACGCAGGTGATGTCCAACATCTACAGCGTGGCCGTGAGCTTTCCCGGCAACGTCACGATCACGAGCAATGCCACCGTTTCCGGTAATGCCACGATCACCGGCAACCAGGTCGTGGGCGGCACCGCGACCACGGCCGTCCTGAAGGTTCTCGGCGCGGCCACGGTGGACGGGGCCGCCACCCTCACGGGCGGTATCACCGGCGGCACCACTGTAACGCAGGTCTGGTACTCCGTACCGCAGTCCACGGCCAACGCCGTGACCAACACCTTGATCATCTACAAGGGCGTTGGCCAGACCCTCACCCAGGCCCCTTAAGCCACGAAAGGAACACCACCATGAGCAGACTCGCATCCATCAGCAGCGACCCGGTCCTGAAGGAATTCGCCCAGGGCGTCGCCCAGGACTCCGTCATGCCCGTCGCCGACTTCCTGGCCCCGACCGTCCCGGTCTCCAAGAGCGTCGGCCGGTACAAGAAGTACACCGAGAAGAACCGCTTCCGCATCCCCGACACGCTGCGCGCACTGGGCGGCCGGGCCACGGAGCTCAAGTTCGAGGTGTCCGACGACACCTACAACTGTGAGCCCCACGCGCTGGACTATCCCGTGGACAACCTGGAGCAGCTCGAGGCCGACGGGATCATGAACATGCTGCGCGAGGGCGCGGTCGCCATCGCCCAGGTCGCGGCCCTGTCGCACGAGAAGCGCGTCATTGACGCCGCCCTCGAGGCGGTGGGCGCCGGTACGGCCAAGACGTGGGATGCCGCTTCGGACCCCGTCTCCGACGTGGACACCTCGATCCTGCAGGTCATCAAGGCCTGCGCGTTCGGCTCGGTCATGAACGTGGGCGTGCTGTTTGGCGCCACCGCCTGGAAGATCTTCAAGAACGCCGCGGCGGTCCGTAACCGCTTCGTCGTAGGTTCCGGCGGCAAGTCCGGCGTGGGCCTCGCGGTCCCGTCCGAGCAGTCGGCCAACCAGCTGTTCATCGGGAGTCCCGAGGTGCGGACCTCGTACATGGTCTACGACACCCAGCCCGAGGGCAAAGCCGCCGACTACAGCTTCCTGCTGGACTCGACGGTCCTGGTGTTCACCCGGATGCCCCAGCCGTCGCGCCTCGACCCGAGCTTCATGAAGACGTTCCGGCTCATGAACAACTACATGGTCCCGAGCTCGTACGTCCGGGACGACGGCCGCGTGGAAGTGGCCAAGTTCGATTGGTCCGAGGACGTGAAGGTGACGAACACGGCCGCGGCGGTGCGGCTGAACATCTCGGCCTCCTGATCGGGGTCGGTAACTGGAGAAGGGGGCCGGGGCGGTAACACGTTCCCGGCCCCTTGTTCTGAATATGGAATGGATTGCGCTAACCGAGGAACTGATTCTGGCGGACTTCCCGTCGGAGCTCCGGCCGCTCTACGATGACTGGCTTGTGGAGAACCCGACCAAGGCGGACCGCCTCGCCTCGATCATCGCCAATACCGCGGCCGAGATCCGGGCCTTGATCGCCTCCAACCCCGTGAACCAACTCGACGAGGACGAGACCAAGATACCGCTGTCGCTACTGCGGCAGGCCGAGACCCTGATCTACTTCACGCTCTCCATGGAAATGGGCGTGTCCATCGCCCCGGAGGCCAACCAAGCCATGATCCGCGCCGAGATCACCCTGCGCACGCTCGTTTACGGCCGCTATCTCGTGTCGGGCGGTTCCGCCGAGGACCAGCCGTCGCCGCTCTATAACCCGGAACCCGAGCCGCCTGCGGCCCGGACGCTGCCGGCGTTGGCCGCCGTGCTGGCCCTGTTCCTGGGCGTTACCGCCGCCCCGGCGGCCTGGGTGAAGCCTCCGAACCCCGGCACCCAGTTGACCGAGGTGGACCCGTTCTGGACCGCTTTCCGGGCCGGTGAGCTCGTCACCATCGGCAACAACGCCGTGGGCTCCGGCGATGCCGTGGCCATCGGCACGTGGGCCAACTCGGACGCGGGCGGGTTCGCCATCGGCTCCCACGCCGACGGCTCGACCTTCGGTTCGGTCCTCGGGTTCTACAGTGTGGGCAGCCTCTACGGCGCTGCCTTCGGCTATCAGGCCGACGGCCACGATCACGGCCTCGCCATGGGCTACAATGCCACCGGACACACCTACGGCGTAGCCCTGGGCTACCAGGCTGCTGCCGATAATTATTCGGTCGCAATCGGCGCGGATGCCCGTTCGGTCTATGGCCTTGCGGCGGGTTTCCGTGCGTCTGCACAGGGGCAGGGGGCCGCGCTGGGCTGGTACGCAGACGCGGGGCCCTCCGGCACGGCGATCGGCTATACGTCCCGGGCGGACACGAACGGCACGGCTGTAGGTGCAGACGCCAGCGTCAGCCTGCACGGTACGGCCGTTGGAAGGGCGGCTGGCGCGGGGTTCTACGGTGCGGCCCTGGGGTCGGGCGCCAATGGCTCCGACTCCGGTGTGGCCATCGGCTATCACGCCCTGGGCTCGTCCTCGAACATCGCCATCGGCTACCGGGCCCGCGCTGACGTGCCCGAAACGCTGATCTACGGCTGCAACACCTGTATGTCGCCCTCGGCCGAGTTCCCGAGCCCCACCGGCTACATGACCGGCTATCCCACGAACCGCATCAGCATCGGGCCGGACACTTTCAACCTGGTGGATAACTCGGCCCTGATCCGTGGGTCGCTCTATCTCGATGGGGCCACTGCCGTTCACTATCGCGCCACGTTCGGGACTGGCGAGTGGGTCCAAGCGTTTCCAGTTTCAGCTCTATCCGAAGCTGATCCGTTATGGAGCGCTGTCTCCAATACTGTCACCACTAATATCCTGACGTGGCTTGGACATCCGGCCCGCACTATCGAGAGCCCTTGGATCACCAGTTGGAATGCCAAGGTGGATGAGGCTCCCTTGGATTCTTCGAGATATGTTCGCCTTAACGGCTCCTGGGTTGCCGCCTCGCCCGGTGGCATGACCTACTTCGCAGAGCGCACAGGGAACGTCCATCAGGCAGGTGCCTGGCTCTTCAGCACGAATTCTTCCGACAGTAATGCCGGCGGCCTTTTCCTTGGAAGTAACTGGTCGTTCTCTGCTTGTTACCCGGACGGGTCCGTAGCCTACGGGGCCGCCCGCGGGCGGTTCTCCGTCGACCTCTGCGTGGCGGGCCGCAATGCCTCCAACCGTGTTGCATCCGGCATGGGTACGTTTATCGGTCCGGGGTATCGCCTGTATGCGGGGCCGTGCTCCTATTCCGTCATATCCGGCGGCAACGAGAACTACATCTACGGCAGCGACAACGACGCCAATTGCGCCAACAACTTCATCGGGGCCGGAAACGTCAACAGGACGTACTACCGGGTCAGCAACTGCTTCATCGGGGCGGGCGACAACAACTACCACTACAACGGCGGCAACGGGAACTTCATCGGTGCCGGGTCGCGCAATACCATCAACGCGGGCGGCGGCAACTATGTCACCTACAGCGCCGTCGTGGCCGGGAAGGGCAATACCATTGAGAATACGGCCAGCCACATCTTTATCGGCGCCGGCGAAACGAACTACGTGAAAGCTTCCGAGGGGGCCTGGATCCCCGCCGGGTATTCGAATCGCATCGTCGAGGCGGCCTATGCCGGGGTACTCGGGGGCTTCGGGAACACCGTTACCGGCGCGTACTCCATGGCTGGGGGCGCCTATGCCTTCGCGCGGCACAAAAACAGCTTCGTGTGGGCGAACGGCCTCCCAGTTGAATCCTCGTCCAGCAATCAGTTCGTGGTCGGTGTGAAGGACGGCGCTTTTGTCGTGGATGGTGGCCGGCAGGACCATCCAGCTATCTCCGGGCACAAGACCTTCCTGTACAACCTGGCCACCAACAGCTCCTTCTACATCATGTACACCAATGGCATCGCCACCAAGCTCTGCGAGCACAACGCCTACGGAGAGCGCGTTCTCGAGGATTACGATGTCGTAACCGGAATCACCCGCACCCGTAACATCGACGAAGAGCGAGCCGCCGAACTGGCGTACCAGCTCGCCGAGATCGAAGCATGGAAGTCGGCGGCGAGTTGGACCGATCTGCAGGCCGCCATGCTGAAAGCGGCCGATACGCGCCACGCGGCGTACCTGGCGGCGTATAGCGAGGTAAAGACGGGTCCCTCTTGGGAAGAGGCCGAGGCCTCCCGGAAAGCGCTGCGCGATGCGGAGATCGCGGCGTGGGAAGCCGCCGTATCTACCCAACCGGAGGAGGATCATGGTCAGCGGCCCGATCCTTACATCACGGTCCCCAGTCCCGGGCGCCCGAAGAAACAAGGCGCGGAGGTGAAATGATGACCTGTCTTTCCAAGCTTGTACCCATATCTGTCGGGAGCCTGGCCGCCCTGGCCAGCGCCGCGCCTGCATCGCCCGAGGCCATCGAGGCCGTGAGCAAGTGGCCGGTGACCGTGGTCCTGGGGGCCGTCTGCTGCTTCTGCGTGTACCTGATGTACCGGCAGGGGGCCGACTACCGGGCGAGCCTGGATAAGGTCGCGGACTCCCTCAACAACCTTTCGAAGAACCTGGCCGAGCGACCCTGCATCCGTGACCCGAAAAACGATTAGGAGGAACCGACCATGAAGAAACTGCTGCCGTTCCTGTTTGCCACGGGGCTCCTGTTGAGCTCCGGCTGTGCCACCGTCCTGACGAACCAGCTCCTGCAGCGCCAGGACTCGGTTCGCGTCGAGGTCGAGGGGAAGACGGTCATGGTCGGGGTGGACCTATTCGCCCTGGACGAGATCGGCGATCATCCGTTCATCCACGGCTTTGCGGCGGTCCTCGACCTTGGCGCGGGCTACCTGGTCTACGACGCCCTGGAGGACAGCGGCGGGAGTAGCTCCACCCACAGTACCACGGCCTACACGATCCAGACCGGCGACAACTCGCCCGTGTACTTCATGGAGAACTCCTCCGTGAACAACAACCAGAGCAGCGCGCCCGCGCCGGCCCCGGTCGAGGAAACGGCCCAGCGTGCCCGGAGAGCGCGGTGAAGATCCTTGCGGTCATCCTGGCGGTGGTCCTGCTGGCCGGCTGCAAAGCGCCCGAGGGGTACGATTGGGACACCACCCCGGACCACGACGGCGAGGAATACGTCGGGGGCGCCCCGTGAAGCTCCTGTGCATAGACAGCCAGGGCGAGCGCATCCATGCCCCGTACCGGGACCTCCTGCCCAACATCGAGATTCGCGGCACGGCCACGCCCGAGACGTGGCGGGATTCGATCTGCCACGAGCACGGCTCGCTCTGCGGCTGGCTCCTGGCGTTGCCCGCGCAGGCGGCTATCCTGGCCGGCGAGTTGGCCGAAAAGGTCGAGTTGGTCTTCTGCCGCATCTTCGACCAGAACGCCCGGTTCATCCCCAGCTCCGAGGAGCGCATCCTCGATGTAATCCGGGAAGAGCGCCCCGATATGGTCTCGCGGTCCTGGGGGCAGTGGGATCTGGACGATACACTCGGCGAGTTCTACGCGCAGGTCGAATGGGCCGACTGGGCCCAGCGCTACGCCGCGCTCCAGGCCGAGATCGGGTTCCTGGACGTGGGCGCTGCAGGCAACGACGACGATAACGACAAGGACGATGACATCGTTTACCCGCAACGCCTCCTGGAGAACTGCTGTGTTATCGGTGCGGCGCACCGGTCCGGCAAGCCGGCGGCGTGGTCGGGCGATGGGGCCGGGGTGCTCTGCGTGATGTGGGGCGATCGCGTTTACTCGCCGGACGCCACGGGCCGCTGGCGCTTGTGGTCAGGGACCAGCGCCGCCACGCCGAAGTTTGCCGGGGCCGCGGCCCTGCGCCGGCTTCAGGCTCGCGAGCTCAAGGTCGCGGTCATGCACGAGGCCACCAAGCCGACCAAGGCGATGTACGCGAACATGACGCATCACGCCAAGTGGGGCTTCGGCAACTGGGAGGAAGCCTGGCAGAAGTACGCGCGTCTCATGCCCACCGAGCTCATGCCGCCTTCCGCGCCGGCGGGGATCCAGAGCCTCGTCGCGCCGATCGAGTTCTTCGAGTTCAAGCGGATAAGTTGAACCGACAGCAAACCAGATTTGAACTCGCGCCCTTTTGCAGATATGGCAGATGAAAGCGGCATTTTTGAACTCACCGTTTTCTGGAAAATATGTGAGGGTTATGTGATTTGCTTGACAGAAAATGACCTCGATTGCCGACGATTGCAAAATTCATCCTGTTTCCATAAATGCAACCGTCTGCAATCGTTGTAAGAGAAATATGCAATCATCTGCAACGCAAATAGTTGCGACTTTCTAATTGGGGTGCAAAAGGTCAGGAGTTCAAATCTCCTCGCCCCGACTCCTCGCTTTTTCAGGTCCCGTGGCGCGGATATGTACTTCGCCTACATCCTCTATAGTCCGTCCTCCGATCGACACTACACCGGTTAAACGCAGGGTATTCGGCAAAGGCTAGCCTTTCATGCCGCGGGCTCGACGCCCGCCACGGCCGGTAGAGATTCGGGACGCCGCCCCGATCCCGGGGTCTGGGGATAGGCGTCACGCCCATGGCTCGATAATCGTTGCGGCGGGCGGGCTATCCTGGCTAGAACGAAAACGTCTCGTCGTGGATCGCGCGGCGCGGCAGGCCCAGCTCGCGCAGATGCCCGATCACGGCCCGGCGGAAGGAGCCGGGGCCGCAGACGTAGGCCGCCGTGCGGGCGACCTCGGCCGGTTCGATGCACGCGTTCAGCAGGGCCCGGTCCACGCGCCGGCCGGCCCCCGCCGGCTCGCGCGTCAGTACCGGGACGAATCGGAACGCCGCATGGCGGCTTGCTGCCGCCTCGAAGAATCCCTCGTCGATCCGTTCTTCCCTGGCGCGCAGACTCCAGATCAGCGTTACCGGATCGGCGAGGCCGGCGGCATCCCACTCCTTGAGGATGGACAGGAACGGCGTGATGCCGATGCCGCCGGCCACGAAGAGATACGGGCCGGCGCCGCGGGCCGGCGTGAATCGCCCGTACGGGCCGTCGCAGAGCAGCCTGGCGCCCGCGGACGCCGCCGGCAGGGCGGCCGAGTAGTCGCCGAGCGCCTTGACGGTGATGTGGAGCGTCTCGGAACCGGGGGGCGAGGAGATCGTGAACGGGTGTTCCTCCATGCCGCATGCGGGCGAGAGAATGCGGAAGAACGCAAATTGGCCGGCGCGGTGTTCGAGCTTGCTGCCGTCAGGCCTGGCGGCGCGGATTTCCACGGCGGAGTCGTTGAGCCGGCGTACGGCGGTGACACGGAATGCGCGGCGATAGCGGAAGGCCACCCTCAAGACCTTGTGATAGAAATGCACGAGCAGCGCCACCGCCCCCCAGGCGCCCATCAGCCCGAGCCGGGCCCTTGTCTCCGCCGTCGGCGAGGCCATCAGCACGTGCGCCGTCGCCAGGGCGAGCGCCGGCGCGGTCAAGTTGTGGAAGAGCTTCAGGCGCGAGTAGTCGAAACCGAGCCGCCGCGCGCCGAACTCTCGCAGGGCGGCCACGGGCGCGATCCGGTGCAGCGGATTGCCGACCATGAAAAGGACCGTGACCAGGCTCACGGCGGAAAAAAGCCCCAGGGCGAGTATCCCGAGGGTCGTCTGGACCGTGCCGGGCGCGGAGAAGAGGTACTTGAAGACGGCGTGCGCGAAGCCGAAGGCCAGGGCCGCGCCGGCCATCCGGCCGTGAAAGACCATCACGCGGTCGTGTCCGAACAGCCGGTCGATGCCGCGAATCCGCGCGGACAGGATCAGGGTGTTGGCGAAGTAGACGTAGCTCACGATCCCGCAGAACATGCCCAGCGAGTAGCTGTGCAGGATCGAATACCAGTTGCCGGCGAAGTAGGCCTGGAGCGGCGCTGCGGGGCAGAGCACCGCCGCGCCGAGCCATAGAATCCGCTGCCATCGCTCGCCGGCCATCGGCCCGCACTCCATCCGCCCGCTACTTCGCGTCGGCCGAAGACAGGATCGTGCCTATCCGCGCCACGTAATCGGCGGCCAGGGCCTTGACCCCGCTTTTGCTCGAGGCCGACGTGACCGCGTCGACGTCGGCGATCACCTTCCAGTTGCTCGTCTGCGTGGTGTGCAGGAGAATCCGGCCGGCCTGGGCCTTGTTCGCCTCCAGCCATTCCGTGATCCAGGGGCGGACCTTGGAATTCACGCCGGAGTTGGTGATGAACACCGCGTCGAAGTCCGCGGCCTTCGCTGCCAGCCCGCCCTGGGAATGCAGGACCTTGGTCACCTCGCAGCCCTGCTGCGCCAGCAACTGCTCCATCTCCTCCACGAGCGCTTCCTTGAAGTTGGTCTTCTCCCACGCGAGCAGCACCCGCTTTTTCGGGGCCTCCTGCGCCAGGACCGCTGCCGCCAGAAAAACCGTCACCCCCGCCGCGACCGCTGCTCTCATGCTCTCCTCCGCCGGTTGTGTCCCGCACCGCCTTATGTGCGGCACGGGGAAAGCATAGGGCAAGCCGTCCCGCGCCGCAACAGGAGAGAAGGCCCCGCGCGCGCCCGGACCAGGGCGGCCCGACCTTGCCGCCGCCCCGCCGTCCTACGGTGTTCATTTCCGAAGCCGACTAGATTCTTTTCCATTGCCAGCGCCGGGACTCGAACCATGCGACCACCATGATGCCCTGGGCGACGAAGGCCGCGGCGATGGCCCACCAGATGCCCTCCGTCGCCGGGGTCAGCACGCGCGAGAGGAACAGAGCCAGCGGCACCTGCAGGCCCCACAGGGCGAGAACCGTGATGACCATGGGCCCGAGCGTGTCGCCCGCCCCGTTCAAACCGCGGCCGAGCACGATGCCGAACCCTGCGAAGACGTAAAACGGGGACACCACGCGCAGGTAGCGCGCGCCGGTGGCGATGACTTCCTCCTGGCCGTTGAACGCGCCGATCAGCGACCTTGCGAACAGCATGAGGGCCGCCCCCGCGAGCAGCATGAACAGCCCGTCCAGCCCCGCGGCGACCCAGACCGAACGCCGGGCCCGCTCGGGTTTCCCCGCCCCGAGGTTCTGTCCCATCATCGTTGCCGCCGCCCCGCCCAGCGCGAAGGCCGGCATCAGGATGATGAAGTGAAAACGCATGCCGATACCGTACGCGGCCACGGCCGTCGTGCCGCAGGTGGCCACGACCCACATCAGGATGACGTTCATCAGGCTCCGGGAGAGCATCTGGCCCGAGCCCGGGATGCCGATTTTCAGGATGCGCCACGCGAGCGGGAAGTCGGGCTTCCAGTAGCGCCAGCGGGCGTGCAGCCGCGCGCTGCCGCCGAGCAGCACCCAGAGCGCGAGGGCCGCCGCGAAGGACTGCGCCAGCACCGTGGCCCACGCCGCCCCGGCCACGCCGAGGCGGGGGAAGGGGCCCGGCCCGAAAATGAGGAGCGGATCGAGCGCGATGTTCAGCACGTTGGAGGCCGCCATCACGTACATCGGCGTGTGCGCGTCGCCCGCGCCCTGCAGGGCCGCATTGCCGATGAAGAGCAGGTACACCGTGAAGCTGCCGACGAGGCAGATGCGCAGATACATCGCGCCGTGGGCGGCCACGTCGGCGTCCGCGCCCATCACGTGCAGCAGCGGTTCAGCGACAAACCACCCGACGATACCCGACAGGCCCCCGAGGATCAGTGACAGGAAGAGCGACTGGCCTGCCGCGGAACTGGCCTCGTCCGGCCGTCCCGCGCCGACCGCGCGCGCCACGAGGGCCAGCGTGCCCGTCGAGAGGCCCATCAGCATGGGGTAGAGCAGCATCAGGATCGTGCCGGCCATCGCCACCGAGGCGACGGCCACGGGACCGAGCCGGCCGACCCAGAAGAGGTCGATCAGGCTCTGCACGTTCTGGAGCAGGGCGCCCACCAGCATGGGCATGGAAAGGCCCAGGATGGCCGGCAGGATGCGCCCGCCGGTGATCTGCTCGGGATAAACTCGTTTTAAAAAAGCCATGCCGTGCGCGGCCTCGCTAAAGGAGAAGTCATACTGCACGAGCCGGCGGCAAAGTCAAAGGGAACCGCCGATCATGTTGGGGCTGAACAACAGGCTCGTAGCGCCTGCTGTACCGCGGGCGTCCGTTGAAAGTACAGCGGGGGCTACGACCCCGCTGCGACTCTTGCCAAAAAGCGTCAAGGCGCGAACGGCTGCCGGTCACGACTGGAACCGGCGGAGGCGGGCAAATTCGCCGTCCCGCGCCATCAGTTCGTCCGGCGTGCCGAGTTCGACCAGCCGGCCCTGTTTCAGCACGGCGATCCGGTGGGCATGGCGGATCGTCGAAAGCCGGTGCGCGACGATGAAGGTCGTCCGGTCGAGGATCAGGCGTTGGAGCGCTTCCTGAACCAGGCTCTCGGAGGCTGCGTCCAGGGAAGAGGTGGCCTCGTCGAGCACGATGACGCGCGGGTTGCGGATCATCGCCCGCGCGATGGACACCCGCTGGCGCTCGCCGCCCGAGAGCCGGGCGCCGCGCTCGCCGACCCGGGTGTCCAGGCCCTCGGCGAGGCGGGAGACGAGCCCGCGCAGGTTGGCGGCCTCGATCACCCGCTGCACCTCCTCCTCGCGAGGCTCGCGGAGTCCGTAGGTGATGTTGTCGCGGATCGAGCCGGAGAACAGGACCGTCTGCTGGGGCACCACGGCCAGGAACCGGCGGTAGGTGCGCAGGTCCAGTTCTTCCATGGGCTGCCCGTCCAGAAGGATCCGGCCGGAGGTCGGGCGATGGAACCCGATGAGCAGACCCATCAGCGTGCTCTTTCCCGCGCCGGATTCGCCCACCACGGCCAACGTTTCCCCGGGCTTGACCTCCAACGAGAAATCATCCAGCGCGTGAAACGCACCGGAGGGGTAGGCAAAACAGACGTGTTCGAAGGTGAAAGCGCCCTGCACGTTCTCGACCGGCTTCTTGCCCTCGTTGCGCTCGATGTCCTGCGATTCCAGCACCTCCCCGATAGAACGGACCGACTCCAGGCCGCGCGCGATCATGGGATAGCTGTTCAGGAGCATGTTCACCGAGCCTAGGATCATCATGAAATACGACGAATACATCGTGACCTCGCCCGGCGTGATCCGGCCCCGAAACGCCAGGTGCCCGGCGACCATCAGGCTCAAGAGCACGGGCACCTGGAAGGAGACCCAGGCCACGGAGCCGAACAGGGCGTTGAGGGTGTCCAGGCGCAGCCCGCTTTCCCGCACTCCCGCCAGGTGCGTTTCGATCGCGGCGATCTCATATTCCTCCGCGCCGTGCGCCCGGGTAATCGGGATCATGGAAATCATCTCCGCGACACGGGCGGACATCGCCTCGATCCGGGTGCGAAAACCCTTGTTCAGGTCGCGAAGGCGGCTGCGGAAAAAGCGCATGACGACGGCGGCGACCGGGATCGTCACAAAGTAGAACAGCGCCATGGCGGGGGCGCGGTTCCAGAAGGTTACGCCGATGGCAAAAGCGATGCTGGTGAGGCCGTTCAACAGCATCACGAAGCAGTACCGGCACAATCCTTCCACGGCTTCGACATCGCGGAGCATCTTGGCCTGCATGGCCCCGGTATGCGTGCGGTCGTGGAACGCGATGGAGAGCTGCTGCAAGCGTTGGGTCAGGGCGCCGCGCAGTTCTTTTTCCACGCGGCGGATCACCCGGCTCAACTGGGTTACGTGGATCAGTTCGAAGGGGATGTTCTGGACCAGCAGGGCCAGCATGATAGCCCCATCCATCCAGAGCCGACGCAGATCGTGCTTTTCCGGCAGGGCGACGACATCGATGACGTCCGCCATGACGATCGGCAGAATCCAGACCGGCGAATGCTTGATCACGAAGCAAATCGCCGAAAGCGCCAGACGCCAGGCCTCCGGTCGCAGCAAGGCCCACAAAGTGTCCAAAGCCTGCCTGGATATACGCGGTTGGTCCGAGCGGTTCATATGGGTTCCGGCAGGGGGGATTCGAGCGGAAAGCCGTCGCGTTGGCAAGTCGCATGAATCGGGAACTGCAGAAAACAGGGTAGGGGGTCGGGTTGCAGTGCCTTGGCGCAGAGCCCGCCCCCCTGCTGGCTTGCCGGAAGGCGCTGGAGCTTGTCAAAGTACGGACAATTACACGACAGTCTCAAATGAAGTCATTCGATATGGTTATGAATCTGACCTGACCCCCGATTCCGGACCACTTTCAATGAGAGTCTTGGCCGGTTGTTGTCCCACTTTTAAGCACGACTGCCTCCACGTTCAAGGAGTTATCCATAGTCGCCGCGGAGGCCCACTCCACCGCAGCGGCGGCTGTGGGTAACTCCGCCGCGGCATAACGCTCTGCCGGGGTCTGGTTCCCTATCGAGCTGTGCGGCCGCTCCGTGTTGTAATCCTCCCGCCACGCCTCGATGATCCTCCGGCAGTCGTCCACGTTGAGGAACCAATGCTCGTTCAGGCATTCGTCCCGGAACTTGCCGTTGAAGCTCTCGATATATCCGTTCTGGTTGGGCTTCCCCGGCTGGATAAAGTGCAGTTTCACATCCCGAGTATACGCCCAGGCATCCATCGCCGCGCCTGTGAACTCCGGCCCGTTGTCCATCATGATCTGTTGCGGCAACCCCCTCTCGACTTTCAGCTCTTCCAGCACCCGCACCACCCGGACCCCGCCGATCGATGTGTCCGCCTCTATCTTCAAGCACTCCCTCGTATAGCAGTCGATAACGGCCAGCAGCTTGAGCTTCTGTTGCCCGGCCCGGTCGCTCAAGAAGTCCATGGCCCATACCTGGTTTGGCTTCGTAGGTTCCACCAGCGGTTCTCGCTCTCCCCGGCTGATTCGCTTGCGTTTGCGCCGATAGACCTGCAACTGGGCCTCCCGGTAGATCCGGGCGATCCGCTTGTGGTTATCTCGCCATCCCTCCCGGCGCAGCTTGACCGCGATCCTTCGATAACCCCACCGTCGGCGCTTCCTCGCCAAGGCGCAGATCGCCTCCCGCAGAGGTTCGTCCCTCCGCTTTTGCTCTCGATAGTAAAACACGCTGCGGGGCAAGTCCAACGCTCCACAGGCCCGCCGCACGCTCACCTCGAAATCCCCAACCAGGTGATCGGCCGCGTCCCGCCACGCCATGGAGCTCACCATTTTTTTGAGGCCACATCCTTCAGCATCAGGATGTCCAGCGCCTGGTCGGCCACCAACCGCTTCAGGCGCCGGTTCTCCTCTTCCAGACTCTTCAGCCGGCGAGCATCACTGACATCCATGCCTCCGTACTTGGCCTTCCACCGGTAGAACGTGCCCTGGGATATCCCGTGCTTACGCAGGAGATCCGGCAAGGGAAACCCCGCCTCTGCCTCCTTCAGCACCCCGATAATCTGCTCCTCCGCGAACCGTTTTCCGCGCATTTCCAGTCCTCCGTCCTTTCCTTGTTGTAGACCAGAGGACTCTCTTTGAAAATGGCCCAGTTTCAGGGGATCAGGTCAAATCACATTGCCATGATTGATGTAGTCATAAAACATTAATGATAATAAAATAACAACGTACGATAAAAATACTAGACAAAATGTTGTTTATAATCGTATTTGAGGTCAATAATCATAATATATTATAATATAAGGTAATACATAATAAAAACTGCATTGAATTCGGTATCTTTGCCTTGTTGACACAGAAAAAATGTAAGAAAATTGTTAGCAAGTTACAATACATTGCATATAAATATAATATGGAATATGATATCATATTCAAACGCCTTGACATGCTGATCATGCTATTATATCGTGGTGCAAGTAAAACGTTTTACTAGTTTGCTGGTTATGAGACAGTAAACACGTGAGGCGTTCTACTGAAAAGTCAATGGAAAGGAGACAAAATGAAGAAACTGGCGACATTAACGCTGATTGCGTCTATTGGCTTGTTTGCGGGAAGCAACAAGGCAGATGCAGAGCAGGTCTGGTTCAAAGGCTTCGGCGCCCGTTATGACTATGTCAAATACGGGACCTGGCTGGCGACCCAGATTCGCGGTGATATCGGTGTCTGGCCCGTGGCCTCTGGCCACACGGCCGGAGCGGTTTACACCGATAATGGCTGGAAAAACGTCTACTGGACCGATGCCAAGTGGCAGAGCAACGTTCAGAACCCCTACGGGGGGCTGGACGAAGCTTGGAACGTCTGGCTGTCTGCCAGCGGGCCAAACGGCCGCTACATGGGGATGCCGTTCACACCGTTCGTCATTGAGACGGCGGTGTACGTCAGGAACGCGTCCGGGCAGTGGTCCTGGGACAATAACGTCGGATACAACTACCGTTACTACGTCCTTCGCTAGGGCTGGAGCGGCTGACTAAAAACAAGGCGGCTCCCGGGAATCCCCGGGAGCCGCTTTTCATTTGGCCGCGGGACGGGCGGTCAGTCACAGTCCGTGCATTTCTCGAAGTGCAGGTTCTCTGTCCCTCCGTCGTAATACAGCCGCAGGGTGTCCTCTTCCCGCTCGAATCGCGTGACCCGGGTCAGGGCCCCGATGTACCGGGCTTCCTGGTCCATGAGCGCCGCGTCCAGGCAGGCCATTTCCGTCATGGCGGTCTGCCCGATCGTGATGCCGCCCGCGTCCGTGGCCGAGAACTGCCCGCTGTACGAATTGCAGCCGGAATTCCCGGCAAACGTGTCGTCGCAGGCGAATCGCAACTCGACGCGGCTGTCCGCGACAACCGGAGTCTCGGCGCCGACCGGCCCCAGGCTCTTGAGGATCCATTCGGTGCGGCAGATAGACATGGCCTCGGGCACCTCGTCTTCACATCCTCCCGCAAGAAAGGCCAGGGCGAGCATCGATATCGCACAAGCGGTCGCGCGTCGTTGCATGGATTGCTCCTGTAGATCGCTATTGGCTGGAAAGAGAACCATGTTGCTTGAGGTTCGCCAAGAAGGATCTCGTCCCTGTTTTTCGGAAATGAACCGGAAGCGGGCCGCTCACGGGATGTCATAGACAAGGAAGTCGCAATCGATGTCGCCGTTGGGCAGGGTGGTTTTACTGGCCGGCCGGAGGGGCATCGCGCGCTCGTATTCCGCGGATCCGGCCAGCAGGCAGGCCCGCCAGCCGTGCATCCGGGTGAGCGCGGAGGCGACACCGCGGACCAGGTCCGGAGCGGCGGCAAGCCGCACGCCGTAGGGCGGGTTGGTCACGATCAGGCCTTTTTCCCCGCCGGGTTGCAGGTCCTGGATGGAGCTGTGCCGGAACGACAAGCGTACGCCGGCGCGGCGGGCGTTGGCTTTCGCGACATCCAGGACCGCGGCGTCGATGTCGCCGGCGATGATGCGCGGGCGGGAAGGACGGATCGCTTCGCGGAGTTGGCCGCGCAGTTCGCGCAGGGCGGCGGCTTGTTCTTTGCCGAAGCCGGCCCAGCGCTCGAAGCCGAAGCGCTCGCGGCCCAGGCCCGGCGCCATGTTGGCCGCCCACTGGGCCGCTTCGATCGCGATGGTCCCGGATCCGCACATCGGGTCCAGCAGGGGCGTCGCCCGATCCCACCCGGCCAATCGCAGGATCGCCGCCGCGAGGGTCTCGCGGAGCGGCGCCTCGCCGGCCGCCAGGCGGTAGCCGCGGCGGTGCAGGGATTCGCCGGCCAGGTCGGCGTACAGGGCGGCCTTGTCGTTGGCCAGGTAGAGCTGCACGCGCACGTCGGGATCGTCCCTGGAGATCGCCGGGCGGGCGCCGGTTTCATCCCGGAGCCGGTCGCAGATCGCGTCCTTGACCTTCAACGCGGCGAAATTGGCGTTTTGCAGCGCGCTGCCCCGGCAGACCGCGGACACGGCGAGGGTGGTCCGCGGCGAAAGAAAAGGCGACCACTCCATGTCGCGCGCGCCGGCGTACAGCGCGGCCTCGTCGGGGGCGGGGAAGCGGCGGAGCAGGACGAGGATCCGCTGGGCAATCCGGCTCTGGAGGCAGGCCCGCCAGCCGTCGCGCCAGTCCCCGCGGAAGGGGATGCCGCCGCGATTGAGCCGCACGCTGGCGAAGCCCAGCTCGCGCAATTCGTCGCACAGCACCTCCTCGGTGCCGGGGATACAGGTGGCGTGGAACTCCTGCATGTTACACGCCGCTCTTGAGCCGGAGCTTGTGCACGAACAGCACCATTTCGCCGCCTCGTCCGCGCGTGGCGCGGCGGCGCAGGAAGTCCTCCAGGTAATCCCAGTCTTCGGGCAGGGGCGGGCTGTCGTAGTCCCAGCGCTCCTCGTCGGAGCGCTTGAATTGCCACTGGATGTGCTGCCGGGCCACCGATACCCGCACGAGGCGCTTGACCCCGTCGGGCAGGCGGGCGCTCCACTCGATCTGCTTCTTCATTTCAGGCGGGCGGCGGCTTGGGATTCAGGTCGTCGACCGGGGCGAACCGCTTCCGGAAGGCCCCCGAGATGGAATCCGCGATGCTGACCATCGCGGGCACGAGAACCAGCGTGAGCACGGTGGCCAGGGACAGGCCGAAGATCACGGCGACGGCCATGGGGGCCCACCACGCGCTGGATTCCGCGCCGGCCGTAAACTTCGGCGGCCACGAGTGAAACTCGAGGCTCCAGCCGACGGCCATCGGGATCAGGCCCAGCACCGTCGTGGAGGCGGTCAGGAGGACCGGCCGCAGACGCATGCGGCCGGCCGCGACGATGGACTCGGTCATGCTCGCGCCCTCGGCCCGGCGCTGCTCGATGCAGTCGATGAGCACGATGGCGTTGTTGACCACGATGCCGGCGAGGCTGATGACGCCGACGCCGGTCATGATCACGCCGAACTTCATGCCGCAGATCAGCAGGCCCCACATGACGCCGATCATGGAGAGGATCACCGAGAAGAAGATGATCAGCGGGAGGAGGACGGAATTGAACTGGATCACGAGGATGACCAGGATGAGTCCGGAGGCGACGCCGAAGGCGCGCATCAGGAAGGCGCCGGACTCGCGCATCTCCTCCGTATCGCCGGTGTAATCCACGCGGTAGCCGCGGGGCAGGTTCAGGCCGGCGACGCGGGCCTGGACGTCGGGCAGGATCTTGTCCACGCCGCGCCCGGCGTTGTTGCCCGTGATAGTGACCACGCGTTTCTGGTTCTTGCGCTGGATGGCGCCGCGCCCGCCGGTGTACTCGAGTTGACCCAGCGAGGAGAGGGGCACGTTCTGCCCGTTTTCGGCGGGGATGAAGACCTGGTCGAGCAGGTTCATGGTGTTCCGCTGGCCCTCGGGCAGGCGCAGGGTGATGTCGTACTCGTCCTCGTCTGCCCGGAACCGGCTGCTCTCGAGCCCGTAGATGGCCATGCGCAGAAAGTGGCCGATGGTCCCGGTGTCGAGCCCGAGCAGGGCGGCCCGGGCGCGGTCCACGTGGAACTGGATCTCGGGCAGCGCCTTCTCCAGGTCGCTTTGCAGGTCCACCAGGCCCGGGACCGACTCGATCGCGCGGACGATCTCGCCCGCGTAGGATTCCAGCGTGTCGAAATCGTCGCCCGAGAGCTCGATGGACACCGGAGCGCCGGTCGGCGGGCCCTCCTCCTCGCGCTCGACCGTGAGCTCGGCCCCGGCGACGATCCCGATGTCGCTCCGGATCGCGTCCAGCAGCGCCAGCGAATTGGTTTGCCGCTCCCCGGCCTTCAGGAATTCCACGTGGATGGTGCCGCGGTGGGATTCCTCCGCCGCGCCGCCGCCGATCATGCCGCCGCTGCTTCCCACGGTGGTCAGGAAGAACTTGATGTCCTGGTACTTCACCAGCTTCCGCTCGGCGTCCCGCAGGACGGCGTCGGTCCGCTCGATGCTGGTGCCCTGCGGGAACTTCAGGCTCACCGTGCAGTTGCGGGGCTCGACCTCGGGGAACAATTCGACGCCCAAATCGCGCCAGGCGTAGACCTGCACGGACAGGATCAGAAAGGCGAAACCCAGCAGCATGACCGGGACGCGGTGGCGCAGGGCGGCGCGGAGCAGCCGCTCATAGCCCCGGATGAACCAGTGGGGCTTCTCGTGCCGGTCCCGCGGACGCGCGCTGATGAAGGCCGAGCAGATCGCGGGATTGATGACCATGGCCACGAAGAGCGAGGCGGAGAGGATCACGATCAGGGTCTTCGGCAGGAAGCCCATGAACTGGCCCATGACGTCGGGCCAGGCGAGGAGCGGCCAGAAGGCGACCAGCGTGGTCAGGGTCGAGGTGATGACCGGCCAGGCGACCTCGGACGCCCCGTGGCGGGCGGCGTCGATGCGCGACTCGCCCAGCGTCCGGTGGCGGTAGGTGTTCTCCACGATGACGATCGCGTTGTCCACGAGCATGCCGACGGCCAGCACGAGGCTGAAGAGCACGATCATGTTCAGCGTCGTGCCCTGGGCGGCCATGAGCACGAACGCCATGAGCATGGAGAAGGGGATCGCCAGGCCCACGAACAGGGCGTTGCGTACGCCCATGAAGACCAGGAGCACCAGGACCACGAGGATGAAACCGGAGGCGACGTTGTTCTCCAGCTCCTTGATCATCGAGTCGATATACTCCGACATGTCCATGACCTCGGTCAGGACGACGTCGGGCGGCAGTTGGGTCTGCCCGATGATTCGCTTGACCTGCTTGAGCAGGGCGACCGCGTTCTCGCCGCTGCGCTTCTTGAGGCTCAAGGTGACGCAAGGTTTCCCGTTGAGACGAGAGATGGAGGCGATGTCCTTGAACGTGTCGGACACCGCCGCGATGTCGGTGAGGTACACGGGCCGCCCGTCCCGCTCGGTCAGCAGGATGCGGCGGATCTCCGGCACCAGCTTGAACTCGCCCGGGATGCGCACCTGGAACTTGTCGCCGGCCATCTCGATGTTGCCGGCCGAGACGGTCAGGTTCTCCTGGGCGATGCGCTGCATGACCAGCCCGAGCGGGATGCGGTAGGCGATCATCCGGGGCAGGTCGATCTCGACCCGGATCTCGCGCTCGCGCGTGCCGCTCAAGACGGCCTGCTTGATCCCGGAGAGCTGCTCGATCTGGTCCTGCAGGTCCTCGGCCAGGTTCTTCAGGCGGTCCAGGTCGTCCGGGCCCGACAGGGTGAAGATGTAGACCGGGAAGTCCGAGCTGAAGTTGAAGGCGTCCACGACCGGCTCGTCGAGGTCGTCGGGCAGGTCGGGCTTCGCGAGGTCCACCTTGTCCTTGACCCGCTGCTTGGCCAGGTCGATGTTCCCGCCGGCGAGGAACTCGATGGAAATGCTGCAGTAGTTCTCGCCCGAGGTGGAGCGCATCTCCTTGATGTTCTCCACGTCGTTGAGCTGCTTCTCCAGCGGGATGGTGACCAGCTTCTCCATCTCCTCCGGGGCCGTGCCCTCGTAGTACGCGCTGATGAAGACGTACGGGATGGTGATGTCCGGCGTGCCCTCGCGGGGCAGCCGCAGGTAGCTCACCGAGCCGGCGATGACCAGCACAACGGCAAACACGAAGACCGCCGTGCGGAACTTGATGGCGTAGTTGGAGAGGATCATGGGAAAACGGGATTAGGGTTCCGCCTTGGCCGAGCCTCCGGCGGACAAGTCGGGTGCCGCGGGGGGCGTCGCCGGGGCGTCCGCCCCGACGATCGCGACCAGGCGCCCGTCCTGGAGGCCGCGGTGGCCCTCGATCACGAGGGCATCGCCCGCCGACAGGCCGGCGGAGAGCACCGCGTCGTGCCCGACCATCGCGTCGATCTGCACGCGCCGGCGCACCGCGCGGTCGCCCTCCACGATGAACACGATATGCTCGCCTTTGCGCGGCACGATGGCGGCCAGCGGGACCACGATGGCGTCGGGCCTTATGCGGCGGACCAGCGTGACCTCCGCGATCATGCCCGGCTTGAACTCGCCGCCGGGATTCGCGGTCTCCAACTCCACGCGGAAGGAATTGCTTTCCCGGGCGGCCTGGCCGGACACGTAGGTGATCGCGCCGGTGAAGGCGCGGCCCGGCAGGGCCGACAGCGTGAAGGCCAGGGCGTCGCCCTTTTTCACGGCGGGGATGTCCCGTTCGGGCACGTCGAACCCGATCTTGACCCGGTCCGTCTGGATCAGCCGCAGCACGGCCTGGCCCTCGCCGGCGTAGTCGCCGACCTCGACCAGGCGGTCGTTCAGGACGCCCGGGAACGGCGCGCGCACCTCGCACTGGGAGAGGAAGATCTTCGCCTCGTCGCGGGTGATGTTCGCCATGTCGCGCCGCCGCTCGATGGCCTCGTAGTCGCTGGGGGAGACCGCCCCGGTCTTCTCCAGTTCGCGGTAGCGCTTCAGGTCGCGCTCGGCGTCGCGGCTTTCCACTTCCGCCCGGCGCACCTGGGCGTCCCACACCCGGCCGTCCAGCCGGAGCAGGACCTGGCCTTCCGCCACGGCCGCGCCCTTCTCCGCCTCCAGCGCGAGGACACGGCCCGCGCGCTCGGCGCCCAGGACCGCTTCCTTGAGCGGCTCGACTACGCCCGGAAGCCGGATTTCGTCGGACACCGTCCGGGGCTGCACGGGCTCCACGCGCACGGCATAGGCCTTCTCCGGCGGCGCCGGCTTCTCCTCCGGCTTCTTGCCGAGCGCCCCGAACAGCACGATCAGGGCGACGACGGCCAGCAGGCCCCCCCAGGCGAGCCAGGCGCCTTTGCGGGAGCGGGGAGCAGGGGGGGTGTTCATCGGGCGTCATCCTTTGCGGGGTCGGGGCCCAGGCCGCTGGCGCATTCCAGGCGGGCGAGGGCGTTCATGTGATCGCGCAGCGCCGTCAGCCAGGTCAGGCGCGCCGTGCTCACGGAAAGCTGGGCCGCGGCGTATTCCAGGTAGGTGGACAGCCCGGTCTCGTACCGCGCCAGGGCGATGGAAAGGCTCTTCTCGGCCAGCGCGACGGTCTCGCGGCTCGCGGCGACGGTTTCGTCCGCCGTGGCCAGCTCGAGGTATTGCTGCTGGATCTCCAGTTCGACGTCGCGCTGCAAACTGTCCAGGTCGGCCCGGGACTTGGCCAGCTCCAGGTTCTTTTCGAGGATCACGGCCCGGCGCAGGCCGCCGTCGAAGATGTCCCAGTCCAGCGTCACGCCGGCGTTCCAGCCCCAGTCCCAGGCGTCCTCCGCCGTGCCGCTCTCCGGGTTCAGCCCCTGGTAGGCGGCGTGGGCGCGCACCTGCGGCTGCAGCGTGCCCTGCTCGGCCCGGATACCGAGCCGCGCGAGGTCGATGGCCCGCTGCTGGTAGAGGAGCTCGGGGCGGTCCCGCCGGCCCGCCGCCTGCCAGTCGGCGAGGGCCTTCTTCTCGGGCCGGTGCTCGAGCTCGCCGGCCACCTCGAACGGGCCGTCGCCCAGCTGGATCAGGTTGCGGAACGAGGCCTTGGCGAGCTCCAGGTCCTTGCGCGCCCGGATCAGCGCGGGCGTCTCGTTGGCGAGCCGCACGCGCGCGCTCAACAGGTCGAACTCCGGCGCGGTGCCCTTCTTCACCCGCGCCTCCGCCTGACGGACCAGGTCCTCGATCTGGGCGACGGATTCCTCCTGCACCTTCACGGCGGCCTGGGCCAGCAGGATGTCGGTGAACCCGGTCCGGATGTCGCGCGCCAGGTCGTGGGCGACCTGCTCGAGGCGGAGCCGCGCCATGTCCCGGTAGACCCGCGCCGCCTTCAGCCCCGCCCGCACCGAGCCGCCGGAGTAGAGCAGCTGGCTGACCTCCGCGTCGGCCGAGTAGTTATCCAGCCGCCCCATCTCGACCCGTTCGCCGTCGAAATCGAAGGCGGACACCTCGTCCAGCCGCGTGTACCCGGCCCCGGCGGAGAGGTGCGGCAGGACGGCGGAGCGCACCTGCGTGATGCGGGTCTCGGCGATCCGCACGTCCTCCCGGGCCTTGAGGATGTCCGTGGACTGCCGCAGGCCGAGGGCCAGGCATTCCTCCAGCGTGTAGCGGGGGGCGGGATCGCCGGCCGCCGCAGCCGCGCCCGCCACGAGCAGCGCCGCGATCCGCGGGACGTGCCGTTTCATCTTCATGGGCATCATGGTGTATCCGTGGTCGAAAGGCTTCGCAAGCCTGATCGCTTATCTTTTCTTGCTTATCGGCCATGCAGGAATGATTCCGTCGGCCTCCGCCTGCCGGACCAGCTTGGCCAGCACGGCGAGGTACGTGTCCCGGTCCCGGACGGACAGGGCGCCGAAATGCCGCCGCGCCGACTTGCGCTTCTCGGCGTGAAATTCCGCCATCCGCCGCCGGCCCAGCGGCGTGAGTTCCACACGCACCACGCGCCGATCCCGGGGATCGGCGTGGCGGCAGACAAGCCGCAGGGCGGCGAGCCGGTCGACGAGGGCGGTCACCGTCGGGGGCGTCAGCCGCAGCGCCCGCGCCAGGTTGGAGGCGGGGCAGGCGCCGCCGCGGTCCAGGTGCGCCAGCGCCCAGAGCTGGGGGAGGGTGACCAGGCCGGAGGACAGCAGCGTGCGTTCCTCGAGGAGCGCCGCCTGCATGAAGCGCGGCATCAGCTCGCACAGGCGGTCCAGGAACCGGTCCAGCGAGCGCGGGGACGGGACGGGTGCGTTCATTGTTCGTCTATCAAACTATTCGATATTTTAAATAATGTCAAGCGGAACCCGCCCGGGCGCGCCGCGGAAAAAGGCTGGAAGCCCCGGGCCCGCCCGTGCTAGCCTCCGCCCGTCCGAATAAACCATTTCGAGGAATTCCATGGGCTACGACAAGATACGCATCCCCGCGGCCGGCGAGCCGCTGGGCACGGACGCGCAGGGGCGGCTGACGGTGCCCGACCGCCCGATCCTTCCGTTCATCGAGGGCGACGGGACCGGGCCGGACATCACGCGGGCCGCCCTGACGGCGTGGAACGCGGCGGTGGAAAAGGCCTACGGCGGGGCGCGGCGCGTGGAGTGGATGGAGGTCTACGCGGGCGAGAAGGCCAACGCGGTCTACGGGAAGCCGGTCTGGCTCCCGCCCGAGACGCTCGAGGCCTGCCGCGAGTTCAAGGTCTCGATCAAGGGCCCGCTGACCACGCCGGTCGGCGGCGGCATCCGCAGCCTCAACGTCGCCCTGCGGCAGGAACTGGACCTCTACGTGTGCCTGCGGCCCGTGCGCTGGTTCGAGGGCGTCCCCTCGCCGGTGAAGCACCCCGAGCGCACGGACATGGTCATCTTCCGCGAGAACTCCGAGGACATCTACGCGGGCATCGAGTGGGCCGCCGGCACGCCGGAGGTGAAGAAGGTCGTGGACTTCCTGCAGCGCGAGATGGGCGTGAAGAAAATCCGGTTCCCGGGCTCGTCCGGGATCGGCATCAAGCCCGTGTCGCGCGAGGGCACGGCGCGGCTCGTTCGCGCCGCGATCCGCTACGCGATCGAGACCGGCCGCCCGTCGGTCACCCTCGTCCATAAGGGCAACATCATGAAGTTCACCGAGGGCGCCTTCCGCGACTGGGGCTACCAGGTCGCCCGCGAGGAGTTCGGGGCCGAGCCCCTGGACGGCGGGCCGTGGCACCGGCTGAAGAACCAGCGCACCGGCGCGGACCTCGTCGTGAAGGATGTCATCGCGGACGCGTTCCTCCAGCAGATCCTGACCCGGCCGGCCGAGTACTCCGTGATCGCGACGCTGAACCTGAACGGCGACTACATCTCCGACGCGCTGGCCGCCTGCGTCGGCGGCATCGGGATCGCGCCCGGCGCGAACATCAACTACGACACCGGCGCGGCGGTCTTCGAGGCGACCCACGGCACCGCGCCGAAGTACGCGAACCAGGACAAGGTCAACCCCGGCTCGCTGATCCTGTCCGGCGAGATGATGTTCCGCTACCTCGGCTGGACCGAGGCCGCGGACCTGATCGTCCGCGGCATGGAGCGGGCGATCCGGCAGAAGACGGTCACCTACGATTTCGCGCGGCTCATGGACGGCGCGCGCGAGGTGAAATGCAGCGAATTCGGAAAACTCGTGGCGGAAAATATGCGCCTGAACCCTGAACCCTGAACCCTCGCATGCGCCCCGCGGAATCCAAGATCCTGGCAAGAGAAGCGATGGCCTGCGAGCGCGCCCGGCTGCGCGCGGCCGGCAAGAAGCTGGTGTTCACGAACGGCGCTTTCGACCTGTTACACGCGGGCCACGTAACCTACCTCGAGTTCGCGCGGGGGCAGGGCGACGCGCTGGTGGTCGGGCTGAATTCCGACGCGTCGGTCCGCCGCTACAAGGGCGACAAGCGGCCGGTCAACGGCCAGGCCGACCGCGCCCGCGTGCTGGCGGCGTTGGAATGCGTGGACTACGTCGTGGTCTTCAACGAGGACGAGCCCGCGGACCTGGTCGCGGCCCTGGTCCCCGACGTGCTGGTCAAGGGCGCTGACTGGGCGCACTACGTCAGCGGGCGCGACATCGTGGAAAAGGCCGGCGGCCGCGTGGTCCTGGCCCCGATGGTCGAGGGCCGGTCCACCAGCGGGATGATCGCGAGGATCGCGGCGGCATACGGAGGCGAGGCGAAGCCATGAGCACCAAGTTCATCGTCACCGGCGGCGCGGGATTCATCGGCAGCAACCTCGTGGCGGCGCTCAACGAGCGGGGCGAGGACCACGTCCTGGTCGTCGACGAGCTGGGGACCGACGAGAAGTGGAAGAACCTGGTCGGGCTGCGGTACGAGGATTACATGGGGCGCGACGATTTCCGCGCGGCCATCCGGCACGACCTGCTGGGCTCGGTGGACGCCGTCTTTCACCTGGGCGCGTGCAGCGCGACCACCGAGAAGGACGCGAGTTATTTGGCCGACAACAACTACCGGTACACCCGCGAGCTTTGCGAGTGGTGCCTGCACAACGGCTCGCGCTTCATCTACGCCTCCAGCGCGGCGACGTACGGCGACGGGGAGAGCGGCTATTCCGACGACGACCGCCACACCCTGACCCTGAAGCCGCTGAACATGTACGGCTACTCGAAGCACATGTTCGACCTGTGGGCGCTGCGCCACGCGCTGCTCGACCGCATCGTGGGCCTGAAGTACTTCAACGTGTTCGGGCCGCGCGAGGATCACAAGGGCGACATGCGCTCCGTGGTCCACAAGGCCTACCACCAGATCCGGGAGACCGGCGAGATCCGGCTGTTCAAGTCCTACAAGCCGAAGTACCGGGACGGCGAGCAGGAGCGCGATTTCATCTTTGTCCGGGACGCCGTGGACGTCACCCTGTTCTTCCTCGACCACCCGGGCGTGTCCGGGCTGTTCAATTGCGGGACGGGGCAGGCGCGGACGTGGAACGACCTGGCGAAGGCCGTGTTCGCGGCGATGGGCGTGGAGCCGAGGATCACCTACATCGACATGCCGCCCGCCCTGCGGGACAAGTACCAGTACCACACGCAGGCGGACGTCCTGAAACTTCGCAAGGCAGGCTACGACAAGCCGTTCACCGCGCTCGAGGACGGCGTGCAGGCGTATATCCGCGACGGGCTGTCCGTCCCGCGATAGGGGGATTCGCGCGGTTCGCGCGCCGGATGTACAGCCATTCTCATTCCGGGCAGATCAGCAGGCTCATAGCGCCTGCTGTACAGCGAAGGCTGCGAACCCGTTGTGATTCGGGCGCCGAAAAGCGCCACAACCAGGAGTATGGTGGCCGGATTTGTCTGTCCTATGGCATCCGGAAATGGTATAGTATGTATAGAAGAGCGGCGCCTTTGGCCCGGGTAACGAGAGGGGGATACTATGGCGAATATCCAGCATGAGCCGGACGCAGCGCCCGGCGCCCGGGATCGGCGCGGGGAGGGTGACGATAAGTACCACGCCCTCTTCGAAGCGGCCACCGATGCCATTTTCCTGGAAACCCTGGACGGGCATATCCTCGACTGCAACTCGGCGGCGCTCTCGCTGTTCGGGTACGCCCGCGAGGAGATGCTCCGGCTCAAGGTGACCGACCTGGTGCCCGAGGAGGTGGCGCGCACGCTGCCGTCGCTGATCACCGAGGAGCTGACGACCGGGGGCTTCTTCGTGGAGGCGGTCAACCGCCGGAGGAACGGCGACCTGTTTCCCGTCGAGGTCAGCTCGCGGGTCGTGCACATCGGCCGCGAGGCGCAGGTCGTGGTGTTCGTCCGCGACATCACGGAGCGGAAGAAGGCCGCGAGTTCCCTCGAGGAGGAGAAGGAGCGGCTGGCCGTGACGCTCCGCAGCATCGGCGACGGGGTGATCGCCACGGACGAACAGGGCCGCATCGTGCTGATCAACCGGGTCGCCGAGGAGATGACCGGCTGGGCGCAGGCCGAGGCCGCCGGGCGTCCCCTGGAAGAGGTCTTCCACATCGTCAACGAGAAGACCCGGATGCGGGCGGACAACCCGGCGCAGCGGGTGCTGAAGTCCGGGATCACGGCGGGCCTGGCGAACAACACGATCCTGGTCACGCGGGGCGGCGGCGAGCACGTCATCGCGGACAGCGCCGCGCCGATCCGGGACCGGCACAGCAAGACGATCGGCGTGGTCGTGGCGTTCCGGGAAATCACGGAGTTGCGCCGGATGGAGGAGGAGCGCCTGCGCGCGCAGAAGCTGGAGTCCCTCGGGCTGCTGGCCGGCGGGATTGCCCACGATTTCAACAACATCCTCACGGGCATCCTCGGGAACATCTCCCTGGCCCGCATGGCGCTCCAGTCGGGCGGCGACCACCCCGCGCTGCTCCAGGAGGCGGAGAAGGCCTGCCTCCGGGCCAAGGACTTGAGCCAGCAGTTGCTCACCTTCGCGCGCGGCGGCGCGCCCGTCCGGCAGATGACCTCCGTGTCGGGATTGGTGAAGGACACGGTGGAATTCTGCCTGCGCGGCTCGAACGTCCGCGCGGATCTGCACCTGTCCGTGGACTTGTGGCCCGCGGAAGTGGACCCGGGCCAGATCGCGCAGGTGCTCAACAACGTCGTCCTCAACAGCAAGCAGGCGATGCCGGGCGGCGGGGTGGTCGCGGTGCGGGCGGAAAACGCGGACCTCGAACAGGGCGGGCCGCACCCCGTGGAGCCCGGGCGGTACGTGCGCATCACCGTGAAGGACACCGGCGCCGGCGTCCCGCGGGAGTACCTGCAGAAGATCTTCGACCCCTTCTTCACGACCAAGCCGCACAGCAGCGGCCTGGGGCTCACGACCTCGTACGCGATCGTCCGCAAGCACGGCGGCCACCTTCTGCTGGAATCCGAGCTGGGAGTCGGCACGGTCGTGCATATCCTCCTGCCCGCCTCCCGCACCACGCTGCCGCCCACGCCGGAAGAGGACCGGCCCGCCCCGCGCGGGACCGGCCGCATCCTGGTCATGGATGACGAGGATACCGTGCGGAACGTGGCCGTGCGGGTCCTGGAGTATCTCGGGTACGAACCGGCGGCGGTGCGCAACGGCACGCAGGCGGTCCAGGAATACAAGAAGGCCATGGACGCCGGCCGGCCGTATGCCGCCGTGATTCTCGACCTGACCGTGCCCGGCGAGATGGGCGGGCGGGAGGCGCTCGAGAAACTGAAGGCCCTCGATCCCGCGGTGCGGGCGATCGTGGCCAGCGGCTATTCCAGCGATTCCTGCATGTCCAATTACCGCGCCCACGGTTTTGCCGGGGCGGTGGTCAAGCCCTTCACCGTCAACGACGCGGGACGCGTGGTCTACGCCGTGTTGCACGCCTGAAGACGCCGTGAAGTTTGCGCTGTAAACAAAGCCGCCGGCCGGGGTAGACTATCCGCCATGACAGCACAGGAATTCCGCGACCGCGTCGCCGACATGATCAAGGACAAGCCGGTGAAAGTATGGCTCGTCCGGGCCTCGGGGCATCGGCTCGATTTCCTCTGGTCCGTCGGCTTGCCGCGCGCTTCCGATGGCGTTACGCTGGCCCGGCAGGGATGCCATTACATCGTGGGCCAGGACGTGCCGGAAACAATGGTGCCGACCCTGGTCGCGATGTTCGAGGAATTCTGCCGGTCCGACGAGGCGCGCAAGGCGGAGGCCGCCATCCGCCCGCTCCGTTTCATTCCCGTCCGATAGCGTGGCTTCAGCCCAGCCGTGGCCGCAGGTGTTTCAGGTCCAGTCCTTCAACCAGTGTTCCGCTTCCCGGACCATGCGCGGGGAAGGAGGCGGTCCGCGCCCGTAGGAAAGCCGGTATACCGGCACGCGGCCGCGCCGCCGGAGGGTTTCCATGTTGTCCCGCTCGATCGCGCCCCATCGCCCGGGCCGCGTGCAGACCAGGATCACGCCCCCGACGCGCAATCCCTCCCGGCGCAGTTCGCGGAGCGTGAGCAGGGTGTGGTTGAGCGTGCCGAGTCCCGGGCGCGCGGCCACGACCACGGGCAGGGCCAGCGCCTTCATCAGGTCCAGCATCGTTTCGCGTTCGTTCAGCGGCACGAGAAGGCCCCCGGCGCCTTCGACCAGTATGACGGAGTGTTCGCGGGCCAACTGGCGGAACGCCTTCAGGATCACGGAAAGGCGGATGCGCGTTCCGGCCCGGGCCGCGGCCAGGTGCGGCGAGCAGGCGGGCGCGAAGCGATAGGGGCACATCCGCGGGTCCCGCGCGGCGCCGGGAGGGAACCCGGCGGCCCGCAGGGCGGTCTCCAGGTCCGGCGGCACCAGGCCGCCGCGGGTGCGGCGGCATCCCGTCTGTACCGGCTTCATCGGCGCCGCGTCGCGGCCGGCGCGGCGCAGGGCGCAGAGCAGCGCCGCGAGAACCGCCGTCTTGCCGACCCCGGTGTCGGTCCCGGTGATGAACCAGCCCTTCATGCCGCCCATTCAGAGCGAATTCCCGCCAAAAAGCAAAACCCGTTTTCGGTTCGCGCCGGGCGCGGGCCCGGGGTAAAATGAGCACATGAACTGGAACCGGGAAACTGCTTGGCGATCCGGCGGGAGTTGGGGGATAACGCCCGCCGTGCGCGCCCTGCTCATCGGGACCGTTGCCCTGTCGCTGTTCCAGTGGATCGGCGACGACTTCAGCGGCGGCGCCGTCACGCGGTTCCTGGGCTTGAGCCTGCTGTCCGTGCGGAGCGGGTGGATCTGGACGCCGTTCACGTACCTGTTTTTGCACGGGGGCGTCTTCCACCTCCTCATGAACATGCTCATCCTTTTTTTCCTGGGCCCGGAAACCGAGCGCGCCCTGGGCTCCCGGAAGTTCATGCTGCTCTATCTTTTGAGCGGGCTGCTCGGCGGAGTGGGCTGGCTGTTGATCGAGAAATCGCCGCTGGCCTACTGCATCGGCGCCTCCGGCGCGGTGTTCGGCATCCTCGGCGCGTTTGCGGCCCTCTTCCCCGACCGGCCGATCACCGTGCTGGTGTTTTACATCCTGCCCGTGACCCTGCGCGCCTGGGTGCTGGCCGCGATCCTGGGCCTGGTCGAGTTAATGTTCCTGCTTTCGCCCGGCGCCGGCAACGTGGCCTACGCTGCGCACCTGGCCGGCGGCCTCGCGGGCTACTTCTATGCCCTCGGCCTGGTCCGGGGCTCGCGGGGCATGAGCCCGGGCTGGCGGAGCCTGGCGCGGCGGTTCCGGCCCCCGCCGGCCGACGGTCCGGACCCGCGCGAATTGGACCGCATCCTGGACAAGATCGCCGGCCAGGGCCTGCACAGCCTCACCCCGCGCGAGCGCGAGTGGCTCGACCGCGCCAGCCGCGCGCGGCGCGGAGCCCGATCATAACGGGGTTGAACTCGATCCGGTGCTTCTTTAAAGTCCGACCATGCCAAGGCTCCCGGCATGGATCCGGTCCGATTTGCGGACGGATACGGACTATACGCGCGTCCAGCGCCTGCTGGCGCGGGAGGGGCTCCGCACGGTCTGCGTCAGCGCGCGGTGCCCGAACCGGGCGGAGTGCTGGAACCACGGGACCGCCACCTTCATGATCCTGGGCGACACGTGCACCCGCGGCTGCGCGTTCTGCGCCGTGACGCCCGGCCGGCCCGCGCCGCCCGCCGCGGACGAGCCGGAGCGCGTCGCGCGCGCGGCCGCGGCCATGGGGTTGAAGCACGTGGTCGTGACCAGCGTGACCCGGGACGATCTACCCGACGGCGGGGCGGGAATCTTCGCCGCCACGATCCGCGCGATCCGTTCCGCCGACCCCGGCATGACCGTCGAAGTGCTGACCCCGGATTTCAAGGGTTCGGAGGCCGCGCTGGCCGCGGTGCTCGAGGCGCAGCCGGACGTGTTCGCCCACAACCTCGAAACCGTACGCCGCCTGACCCCGGGGATCCGGTCCTCGGCCTCCTGCGACCGCTCGCTGGAGGTGCTGCGGCGGGCCGCCGCCTGGTCGCCCGCGGTCGCGGTGAAGTCCGGGCTCATGCTGGGCCTGGGCGAGGCCGGGGCCGAGGTCATGGAGAGCCTGCGCGAACTGCGCGGTGCGGGCTGCCGCTGGCTCACGCTCGGGCAGTACCTGGCCCCGACGGCGCGGCACGCGCCGGTGGCGCGCTTCGTCACGCCGGAGGAGTTCGACCGGTACGCGGCGGCGGCGCGGGCGATGGGTTTCGCGCAGGTGGACTCCGGCCCGCTCGTGCGGTCGTCCTACCGGGCCGCGGAGGGGCTGGCCGCGCTGGCGCGGGAGGAGGCCGCATGTCCCGCGTCCTGATCTGCTACCTGGTGCGGAACAGCGGCCATCATTCCGCGGCGCGGAATGTCGAGACGGCCCTGCACAAGCTCGACCCGGCCATCGAAACGATGTGCGTGGACCTGCTCGAATACACGCATCCCCGCTGGAGCGCGATCGTCCAGAAAATGTACATGGTGACCATCCGCCGCACGCCGGAAGTGTGGGAGGCCCTCTACGACCGCATGTGGCTGGAGTATCTCACGCGCCGGATCCGCACGCTGGTCCAGCGCGGCAACAGCAAGCCGCTGTGCGACCTGATGACCCGGTTCCGGCCGGACGTCGCCGTCTGCACGCAGGCGCATCCGCTGGGCGTCCTGGGCGCCTATGCCCAGCGCCACCGGCCGGACCTGCCGCTCTGGGGCGTCGTGACCGACTACGTGCCGCACCGGTTCTGGGTCGTCCGCTGGCCGCCTGTCCGGTACGTGGTGCCCGGCGAGGCCGCCGGGGGCCGCCTGGCGCTGTACGGAGTGAACCGGCAGAAACTGTTCCCGCTGGGCATCCCGATCCACACGGGCTTCGTCACCGAACGCAAGACGCGGGTCTCGCGCGAGGACGGGCGCCGCGTGCTGGTGATGGGCGGGAGCCGCGGGCTCGGCGCGCGGTATAGGACCATCCGCTACCTGGACCGCAGCACGGAGGACTTCACCATCGACGTGGTGACCGGGGCCAACCGCCGGCTGCGCGCGCGGCTGATCCGCAACCGCAACAAGTTCCGGCATCCCATCCGCATCCGCGGCTACGTGAAGGATGTGGTGGCCCTCATGCACCGCGCGAGCCTGCTCATCAGCAAACCGGGCGGCCTGACCAGCGCCGAGGCGATGGCCGTCGGCCTGCCGATGGTCCTCGTGCGCCCGTTGCCGGGGCAGGAAAAGGGAAACACGGAGGTGCTGGTCCGGCACGGGGCGGCCGTGCACCTTCCCGAGGACCGCGACGTCGCCAGCGTGGTGACCTCGCTGCTCTCCAACCGGGAACTGCTCGACATGATGCGCGAACGCGCCCTGGACCTGGGCCGGCCCGGCGCGGCGCTGGATGTCGCGCGCCTGGTCCTGAAGGACATCGCCGCGGCGGGCGGGGGGGGCGCGGCATGACCGGGTATTGGCCCTACCGCGTCGCGGCGTTCTTGAGCCGGGCCCTGCCGGAAAAACTGGCGTACTGGGCCGGCCTGCGCTTCGCCGACCTGTTCTACCGCCGCGACGCGAAAGGCCGGGCGGCCGTCAGGGAGAACCTGTCCCAGATCTTCCGCGCGCGCGGCGTGCAGCCCGCCGCGCAGGCGCTGGACGGCCTGGCCCGCAAGACGTTCCAGTATTTCGGCAAGTACCTCGTCGACTTCTTCCGCTTCGCGCGGTTGAGCCCGGAAGACATCCGGCGGCGCGTCAGCATCGAGCACCAGGATTACCTGGACCAGGCCGCGGCCGCCGGGCGGGGGGTCGTGCTCGTGACCGCCCATTTCGGCAACTGGGAGCTGGGCGGCGCGGTGATCGCGGGGCTGGGCTGCCCCGTGAGCGCCGTCGTCCTCCCGCAGCGCCTCGAGAAGCTCAACCGGCTTTTCCAGGGCCAGCGCGAACGCCGCGGCATCAAGGTGATCCCCATGGGCAGCTCCGCGTTCAACCTGATCCGCTGCCTCAAGAAAAAGGAGTTCCTCGCCCTGCTGGCGGACCGGGATTTCACCGGCACCAGCGACAAGGCCGAGTTCTTCGGCCGGCCCGCCCGCATGCCCGTGGGGCCGGCCTGGCTGTCCTGGAAGACCGGCGCCCCCGTGCTCGTCGGCTTCCTTATCCGCGAGGTGGACGACACCTTCCGCCTCCGTTTCTATCCGCCGATCCTGCCCGCCGCCGAGCCTTCCATGGAGGCGGTCGCGGCGCGCATCCGGGCCGTCCTCGAAAAAGAGATCGCCGAGCGGCCGTACCAGTGGTTCATGTTCGAGCCGTTCTGGGAGAACGCCCCGTGAGCGCAGAGGCGCATCGTCAGCCGAAAGTAGCCGTGATCATGCCGGCCTTCCGCGAGGAGGCGCACATCGGGGCCGTCGTCCGCGGCGTGAAGGCGGAGGGCTGGGACGCCGTCGTCGTGGACGACGGCTCGGACGACCGCACGGCGGAACTCGCCGGCGCGGCCGGCGCCGTGGTTCTCCGGCAGGACCGGAACCAGGGCAAGGGCCTGGCCCTGAACCGGGGTTTCGAGTACGCCCGAAGCCGCGAATACGAGGCGGCGGTGACGCTCGACGCCGACGGGCAGCACCGGCCGGAAGAAATCCGCCGGTTCGTGGACGAGTACGTCGCCACCGGGATTCCCGTCCTGGTGGGCACCCGCATGGCCGACACGAAGACCATGCCGCTGATCCGCCGCTGGACCAACCGGTTCATGAGCTGGTGGTTGAGCCGCCAGATGGGGCAGCGCGTGCCCGATACCCAGTGCGGCTTCCGGCTGTACCGGTTGGACGCCATCCCGCCCCTGGAGGCCGGCTCGGAACGATTCGCGGCGGAGTCCGAGATCCTGCTCCTCATCGCGCGGCGAGGCGCGCGCATCGGCTCGGTTCCCATCTCCACGGTCTACGGGAACGAGCGCAGCAAGGTGAATCCGCTGTCCGACACGATCCGGTTCTTCCGGATGTTGAGACGCTTGAGAAAGGGCAAGGCATGACGAAAAAAGCGGCATGGATGACGATTCTCGCGCTGGGGGCGATGCTCCTGGCTTGGCCCGTGGTGCGCGCCGACCTGGTCCAGCACCCTCCGACGTCCGGCGAGCCGGGGGGGGAGACGCTGCACACCGGGGACCGGATTGCCCAGTACCTGGAGCGAAAGGGATGGCCCCGGGAGCTGGTCGTGCTGGCCATCTCCACCCTGCCGATCGTGGAATTGCGCGGCGCCGTGCCGGTGGGCATCAATCTCCTCGAAATGCACTGGGCCTGGGTCTTCTTCCTGGCCGTGGTCGGCAACATGATCCCGGTGCCGTTCATCCTGCTGCTGCTCGGGCCGCTCTCGCGCGTCTGCATGAAGTTCCGCCTGGGCCGCGCCTTTTTCGAATGGCTCTTTGCCCGCACCCGCCGCAAGAGCGCCAGCATCGAGAAGTATGAAACCCTGGGCCTGACCATCTTCGTGGCCATTCCGCTGCCGGCCACCGGGGCCTGGACCGGCGCCATGGCGGCCTTTCTCATGGGCATGCAGTTTCATCACGCCCTGCTCTCGATCCTGCTCGGCGTGCTCATCGCCGGGGTGATCATGACGGTCCTCTCGCTGATGGGCTGGGTGGGGGCCGTGATCGCGGGCGTGGCCCTGATGGTCCTGGCCGTCAGCGCCCTCGCGGGGTTGTTGAAGCGGGAAGAAAGGAGCAGTGACCATGCCGGCTCAACGAACGCGTGACATCCTCGAACGGGCCCGCGAGTTCCACGCGGAGCTAAGCCGCTTCTACGAGCGGATGGGCGAGCGGGCGGGGCGCGAGAAGCTCAAGCTGCTGCTCACCTACATGAGCCGGCACGAGACCAACATGGCCGAGTGCCTGCGCCGCTACGAGCGGGAGGCCGCGCAGCGTATCCTGGACACCTGGTTCAAGTACCCGTCCGACAAGGCCAGTTGCGCGTGCTTCGAGCATCTGGCCATTGATCCCTCGGCCACGGTGGAGGAGGTGGTCCAGCTCGCGCTGAAACTCGACCGGTGCTTGGTGGAACTGTACACCGAGATGGCCGCGCAGTCCGTCTCCCAGGAGGTCCGGGATCTGTTCGGCAGCCTGCTGCGGACCGAGCAGAAAGAGGAAAACCAGATGGTCCGCAACGCCCTGACGCTGGACCAGGAAATGTAAATTTGTTTTTTCCTCTTGTGCTTTCCCCGGATCGGCGTAGGATGCGCGCCGTCGGTCGGGGCGTGGCTCAGTCTGGCTAGAGCGCTTGGTTCGGGACCAAGAAGTCGCTGGTTCAAATCCAGTCGCCCCGACCATTTTTTTGTCCGTGGCATTTCGGCCCAAATCCCCCACGGGCCGGGGAACTCGACGCGGAGACGCGGCGAGGCATTCCCGCGACTGGTGACGCGACACGGCGACGATCTTCCCGCGACCCGC